>CAZNMO010000001.1:0-30588 GCA_964574195.1 uncultured Clostridiaceae bacterium
AATTTGTACCCTTTCACTAGGATTTTTAAGATGGGAAAGAGCTTTAAAATCAGAGATTGCCAGCATTTGAAGTTCTTCTGTTTGATGCTCTACGTACTGAATTGCCTGGCCAAAAGACCGTACTGCTTCATAAATTATTTTTTCTGAGGGATCCTTTATATATGACAGCCCATGGATATGCCGCTGAACAGCTCTAAGCTGCTCCTTAAAAGTTGGGTTCTCTATATACTTAAGTGCAACTTCACCATATGTAACTGCCTCCATTCTTACTGCTAGTGACGGATTACTTATATATTGCAATGCCTGAGGACTTTTCCTAACTGCAAGCAGTTTCATTTCTTCTGTTGGGTTCTCAATGTGCAATATGTTTAGGCCATTCCTTTTTAAGTACTCCTTCTTGTTATAATCCGAAGCATTCATAATTTTCTTTACTTGTTCTGAAATTTCGTTTGTAATTACTTCATTCATATAATCGCCTCATCTACTTCTATATGATTATGGTATAGCTCCATTAAACAGTAAAATTGGAAATTCTCCTACTTACTATCAGATCTCCCTTGGTATCCCTGTCACTCATCGGAATACCATCAAGCCCTGTAATGCTCTTCCCCAGCAGCTGCGGAGTAAGAATAATAAAAATTGCATCTGACATATACTTTGAATATGCAGATTCCTTATTTCTCCTACTACAATTTCTTCATCATCAGCGTTTTCCCAACTATTAGCCTTGCTACTGTTCATATACCATAATTCTACATCTTTCATTTTTTCCCTTTTATTAGTCCTTATATTCTTGTCCCAATTCATCAGACATAAGAAAAAAGCCAAAAAGTTTGGCTTTTTTCTGTACTCTCAATCATGTTATTAATGCTTTCATTATTCCTAATCAACACCTCTAAGCACTTGCAAATTTTTGCCATTACTCGTGATGAGTTTGATATCCTAGTGCAGAATGCAGGCGCTGCCTATTATAGAAAACTTCTATGTACTCAAATATCTTGTTCGCCGCTTCCTGCCTTGTTCTGAAACGTTCTGAATATATCAGTTCCTTTTTTATTGTCGCATGGAAGCTCTCAGCTGGAGCGTTATCATAGCAATTGCCTCTGCGACTCATGCTGCCCCTTATCTTGTACCTTGTTAACTGCTGGTTTTGACGAGGATAAGACCTGGATACCCGTCTTCCTTTTGTATTGACTGATCCATCTATAAACACTGTTCTTGTTAACTCCAAGTTCCTCTGCAATTTGGTTACCGCTTTTTCCTCCCTCTATGGACATTCTGGCTATTTACTCCTGTTGTTCTAAATCGTATCGTTTTGCTGACATAAAAACAACCCCTTTCTAAGTAGTATAGTTGTCATTTTTGACTCTGCTTTTCCAGGGGTAGTCCAGCTTCAACTATGTAGGCATAGGTGTGGTCGTGAGGATATTCTTATAATCTCAAAAAAACAGACTTCAAAATTTGAAGCCTGTTTTAATACTGCATGAATTTATCTTTCCCTACTTTAATTATATCATAAAAAATTTTTTTATTGCAGTCTTATATTTTACATTTTTTGTATGTATCATATAGACTGTATCATTTTTTGCATCACAGCTGCAAAACCTAAATCCGACCTCTGGGAACAGGTAGTTGGTTTATAAATTGAAAGGAGATTGCGACATTGGAGAATAATGAGTTTGAAAGGGATTTTGAAAACAGGCGCCTTGACCAAACGATATCAATAGCGCAAGCACAGCTATCCTGTTTGAGAGAGCGCAGTCAGGAAAAGAGATCCGGTATTATTTCCGCGAAGAAGGAAATGCGTGAGGATACCTCCCATTCCATATCAAATCTCTGGAATGCGCAAAATTTTCATGACCTGGTGGAGTTGAGCCAATATGCAAATCCACTGTCAGACAGTATATCTGCATATGAAGCGGAAGTCAGCAAGATGCTGATTCTGGAGAAGATGATCGATTCGCCATACTTTGCGCGTATTGATTTCAAGTTCGATGACGAGGATACACTTGAAAACATATATATTGGCATGTCCTCTCTCATGGATGACAGATCCTATGAAATGTATGTCTATGATTGGCGGTCACCCATAGCAAGTGTGTTTTATAGATTTGGGACAGGGAGAGTATTCTATGAGGCTCCTAACGGAAGAGTAACGGGTGAAGTAAATTTAAAGCGTCAATACGAAATTCGAAAGGGAAAGCTGGAATACTACTTTGACGCAGAGCTTCAGATAGTTGATGAATTTTTGAGAAAGCTGCTGGCCCAAAATGCTTCCTCCAAAATGAAGACAATTGTTGAAACAATACAACGGGACCAGGATATCATTATAAGGGATATGGATACGGACTTGCTGGTGGTACAGGGAGTTGCAGGAAGTGGAAAGACCTCTGTTGCGCTGCATAGAGCCGCATACCTTATGTATCGGGAGTTGTCGTCCAAATTGTCCTCCAACAACATTGTGATCATCTCACCCAGCACTTTGTTTGAACAGTATATTTCAAACGTGCTGCCTGAGCTGGGAGAAAAGAATGTTAATTCCCTTATATTCGATGATATACTTCATACTATCCTACAAAATGAAGGTATCCAAACCAGGAATCAATTTTTGGAATGTCTGCTGTCTGCCAATAACAGCAAACATGGATCGGTGATGAAAAACAGCCTGAAATTCAAAGGTTCGAGCCATTTTACAGAAATATTGAGGCGCTTTATCCGTGACTTGCCCAACAAATGGATCCAATTCAGCGATGTCTATTATGGTGGAAAGCATATCTATAACCGGCAATTATTGAAGTCTGAATTATGGACTTACAAAAAAGCAACCACCTTGGGACTGCGCCTGAAACAGTTGGAGCAGTCAATACTCGAGGCCATACATGAGCAGAGAAAAGAACGTATGAACGATTTGAAGGAATTTGTCGGCAAACAACCGGCACATATGCACGAGGTGGAGGAAACCGTCCGGATGCTGTCCATTTACGAAAGCACCCTGTTGATCAAGCAGATACGCAAATTTACAGAGCTGGACTGTCTTGAGCTTTACAAGAAGCTCTTCAGCAACAAAAGCTACTTTTATAGTCTGGCAAAAGGCTTGGAATTGCCTGATTGCATAGAGGATATTATAGACTTTACCTGCAATGATCTCGATAGAGGTCATCTGAAATATGATGATGCATTAGCGCTTGTATTCCTGCAATTGAACGTGAGAGACCACACCCATGATGAATATGAGGATATAAGACAGGTCATCATTGATGAAGCACAGGACTACTATCCTATCCACTTTGAAATATTGAATCTGCTGTTTCCAAAATCCCGCTATACCGTTTTGGGAGATATAAATCAAACCATTGAAAAAAATGAAGATATGTCACTTTATGAGCAGTTCATCAGAATACTGAACAGAAAGAATTCCACGCTTCTGACTATGGACAAAAGCTTTCGTTGTACCAGCGAAATACTGGAATACAGCAAGAGATTCCTTGATCGGGATTTCAAGATCAACAGCTTCAGCAGAAATGGAGATGAACCGGTAGTTCATAGAGCTCCTGACTTAACAGGACTCGATGATATCATGCTCGCTGAGATCACTGCGTGCAAGGAAAAGGGATATCAATCCATAGGACTGGTCTGTAGGACAGAAGAAGATGCGCTGGCCTTATTCGGACGTTTGAAGGATAGACTTGATATCCGGCTGATAAAAAGCAGTTGCAAGGCAGATTTGACCGGAACATTCATAATACCTGTGTATTTGTCAAAAGGTCTTGAGTTCGATGCCGTTTTGATATGCGATGCCGACAAAGACCATTACAGCACCAAGGATGATAAAAACCTCCTTTATATCTCATGTACCAGGGCACTTCACAGACTCAGCCTGTTTTATACTGGAGAAATCAGTCCATTGTTGCAGCCACAATAGCTAAGACTATATTACTCTATATGACGACCTTGAAAGGAGGGATTATTTTGGTTTTTCAAAAGGTAGCTGAAATATTGTCTGAAATCATGGAGATCGATGAAGAAGAGGTAACGCCGGAAACAGAACTGACCACTGATAATGGGATCGAAGCGATCAGCATTGCAAAGCTTGTGATCCTATGTGAGAAAAAATTTGGGGTCACTATCCATGATGAAGACGTGCACAGCTTCAAATGTGTAAATGATATTGTAAAATATATTGAGAAAGCGCAGACTGATGCTTAACACAGCAAAATGCTCATATTTTGAATATCATCCTCTGTATTGACATTATCAGTCGGAACACTGCCGGTACTCCCACGACAAAGAGTGCTATCCACATCAGCGCTTTGACATCCATTGCGATGATCCCGTATATGGTAAAATTAACGATATAAAAAAGGTAGAATATCAAGGTAAACCTGGCACTGAAGGACAAGGCCCTGTTTGCCGAAAGCTCATCCACCCAGAACAGCTTGTTTAGAAGCTCCCTCAGCTTCCTTGTCTTGTCGCTTTTTTGGTAATAATAAAGCACTACCATTGTTATTATCGGGCTCAAAACTCCAAGATACATTTGCATCAATATTCCTCCCAGATATATTATGAATAAGCTTCGTAGAGACAAGACATCGCAGAAGCTTATCCAAGGTCAAATATGGAAAGCTGAGTGACCCCGTAGCCCTGCTTGTATGCTTTTATGATGTCTTCCATCCTATAAAGTATACCATATTTATCACACTCACTGCTGAACAATTTCCACAGCTTCTCAGCCTCAGGTGAATGGCAGGAATAGGAGCTCCCAAATTGCTTCGCATACTTCTGTCTGAGGCCGGGAAACTGTTCGTCCAGCTTGTTGTAGTACCAATCCCGCTGGTTTTGCCTCAGAGTCATGCCGAAGGCGGCGTAAATGAACCTGGCCCCGCTTGCAGCAGCACGTCTTACTATACCAAGGATGTTTTCCGCATTGTCCTCAATAAACGGCAGCACAGGCATCAGGAGAATCCCGGCAAATATCCCATTACCAGCCAACTCAGCTAAAGCAGCAAACCGCTTGGATGAAACCGACACATTGGGCTCCACTATTTTACAAAGCTCATCCTCGCAGGTGGTGATCGTTATTTTTATCAGCACAGGAGAATGCTTGCGGATCTCCCGTAGAATATCAATATCTCTGGTGACCAAATCGCTTTTGGTGGCAACAGCACTTCCGAACCCATATTCATTAATCAGAGACAAAGCTCCTCTGGTCAAGCGGTACTCCTTTTCATATGGATTGTAAGGGTCGCTCATGGCGCCTGTGCCTACCACACCGGTCTTCCTCCTGGACTTCAGCTCCCGTTGGATTATAGCCAGGGCATTTTCCTTGGCCCTTACCTCATCAAAATTCTCCACATGATAGCACTCACTGCGGCTGTCGCAATAGATGCAGCCATGACAGCAGCCCTTGTATATATTCATGTTGTAGTTGGTGCCGAACCAGGAGTTGTTTTCCGCATACCCCGAAATTATTGTCTTTGCAGGTATCAGTCTCATATCACACTAACCCTTTCACATTCATCAAGACAATTATAACAAAAATAACATGACAGCAGTGAAATATATAGTTAACATTTGTACTAAAACTTAATAATAAATAAATAAAAACAGTCTTTTCCTGATGAAAGGGACTGTTTTTATTTATTTATTATTTAAAATATACAGTGAAAAATATACTAATTACGATTTTATAGTGAAGCTCAAGTACTATATTTAGAATTAATTAATACAAAAGGCAAATTGATATTTCGGCTCATTATACCTTCTATAATTATACAAATGGACCTTGGGCCACATGCTCTTCAATATGCACCTACCTAATTCAACTGCAAGTCCAGCTGGTACTGCAGCAAAGAGATGAATTTCATCATACTCAGAGATATACTTCTCAGTTTCACGCCTAAATTGATTTTTCACCTCTTTTACTTGGGATTCATAGATGACTTTATACCGAAGAGGATCTTCAATAGTAAGGCTCAAAATAGAGGATTCCTTAGTACTTATGTGCTTATCAATTTCATCACTATTAATACTCCCGCTTATCTCCATCATCACAATTAATTTTTTGTTTCCCGGGTTATTTTCTTTATATTTAACTGTGACAGGTATTTTCTCAGCGTTTTCAGAGTCACAAACCCATTTTTGATTCTCATCTAGTTGGTATATTTTAATGTTATCATTATCATTTTGAAATATATAGCCCATTTCTACAAGAAGAGGTATTTGCGATAAGGGAAAGATGTGTATTACATTGTCTCGTAAACTCTCAATAACTCCTCTTATAAAAATCCCTGTATTTAGTTTGTGTTCTTCCCATTCCTCATCAGTATCAATTTCTATATTTGAATATTGATAGTGGTATATAGGTACATTTCCAAACCTCATATCGTTGGCTAACTTCTGTTGGTTTACTGGTGTATTCATTGTCTTATGTATTAGTATTATAGGTTTTTCCCTATATATTGCAGCAGGGAACTTGTCAGTATTAAAGTAATAAGTACCATACGGAGCCTCATGTCCAACTTCCGTATCCCATGTCCAGTATCCCTTATGATTCCAAGCATGAAATTCAATATTGTTATTACCACTTTCCGTATCTATGTTGCCAATCGCAAGACCGCCCACATCATAGTTGTCTGAACGCATTTGGCGACATACACAAAAGTGTGTATCAATATGTCCATTATAGTTAATTAGTGCCTCGTGCACATGTCCACTTAAATAAAAATCAATATTGTATTCTCTAAAAAGGCCCTTTAATTGTTCCTGCTCCATTTTATGAAAGCATTCAAAACTATGATGACCTATTGCTATGTTTAAGTCCTCTTTCATTAATCTCGCATCTTTTAAACAATTATAGAGCTTGTCCGAACCCAAAAAAAGACGCCGTTCTTCGCCATCCATACCACACAACCAGGAAGTATTCACATGGATAATTTTGGCACCATCCACCTCTCTTATGAAGTGTATTTCTTTCGTGGGGTATTCTTCCTTTTTGACTGATTTATACAAGTCAAAATATTTCTGCTGCGCAGAAAGTAGCATATCAATAGTACCATTATCAAGTTCATACACGGACTCTATGCCTTTATCACCAGCATCTTTAATTTGCATCAACTTGTCTATTCTTTCATCTGATCGTTCTACATCATGATTTCCGGGAACTAAAAATATATGCTTTTCATCTTGTCCTATTATTTCAAGTAGTTCATTTATAAATTTCAAAAGTTCTGCATCATATTCAGAATTTCTATCCGTTATATCTCCTGTAATAAACAAAAAATTTACCTTATCTTGTCTTACTATTTCTCTAATCTTTTCAAATAACTTTCTCCTTAGCCTATTTGATTGATAATTTTTATAAGCAAAATGAATATCTGATAAGTGCACCCATCTATATTTCATAGTGTACCAACTCCTCAATAATTTTGCTATACACTCTTAGGTCAAATAAATACCGTTTAATGATTCACATTCAAAAATCTCAGTTATGGAATAATCAGAATAACTACCTACCCAGATTCTAGTCTTTGATGTGCCAACTATAATAAAAAATGCATATTCACATCCTGTTTTGTCCTCAACTAAAGTTCTATTCCAATCTTCCCAGTCAATATTTGAAGGAGTAGGATTTGTCTGAGGGTGTGTGTGCCATACCCCCATATAGTAATTTTTATTATTGGCCTGTAATTTTAACATTAGTTTATGGCTTAAGTCCTTTAAAATACAATAAACCCTATTCCTATAATCATTTTTTTGTGGCACAGTTATATCAGATAATGTAATATTCTCAGTAAATTTATCTTTGTACCCCAGTATATATCCGCAACTTTCTGGAGTATTACTGGAGTTTTGTCTAAAAGAAGACAAATTTTCATTAACACATGGTAGAATATCAACAGTATGTCCATTAGGAAGTTTATATTTAATACATCTATTTTTTTTCTCCACTGCAACAACCACACTTTTCTTTAATAAAGGAATCAGTCTTCATTATTGTAGAATTTGTATAGCTAATTAAAAAATTTTGATGGAAATCATCGCCTATTATATCTCTTAGTGCCTGCAAAACTATTGTTGTAGCCGTAAGCAATGTAGAGTTTCCATAAGCAATACGTGTACCTCCACAACCGTTTCTTAAGATAGGGATCTCTAAATCATTTGTAATATTTACCTGATTATTAACCAAATCACCCTGTGTATCAGTAAATAAGCACTCAAAACATCCTTTATGAGAGTACGAAATCCCAAGAACATGGCTCGAACACCCATCACCTTCAAGCCATGAATATAATACTGGCTTTTGAAAATGTGCATTGCTATACTTCATGTTGCATCTTAATTGTACATCACTATTTCCCACCGTAAAAATGATTGCATCAATATCAGTGGGTAAGATTTCAATACAATTTTCACCATCTATTTTTTTGTTTATGAATTCCGCAGATATCTCAGGATGTAATCTCCCAAGTTTATAAGCTAACGCTAGACTTTTAATGATTCCAGATGCACTAAGCTCCAATTGATGCCTCATAATGTTAGGCGGTTCAAATTCATCATTATCAACGATCACAATGTTCTTACATCCAGCTCTTATAATCTCAGATGCAACGTAGCTTCCTAAAGAGCCTGCACCAATAATTACGATTTTTTTATTAATTAATAATAAATCATTGCCTATTTGTTGATTTAAGTAAGAAAAGTCACAACGTTGAATTGATATAGGTACGATTTCGCATATCTCATTTTCCAATTTTTTAATAAGTTTTGCTGTCCCTGGATTCTTAAACTTTACCATGCATCCAAAATAGTAATTTTGAATCTTAAAAATCAGCAAGATAGTCAATCGAGAATAACTTAAATCTGTAATTTCTTTATATGCTCCATAATCGATTCTTTGTAATTGAACATTGCTTAATATATCAAGAATATTTTTTGCATCCCATGGTTTATCAGGTAGAGGAGGAAGTATACCTCTAGCATCTAATATCGGTAGGTATAATACTGGAATTTTATCTTTTTGAATCATCGTAGATTCATCGTTAAACATAAAAGCAGACTCTTTTATTCGAATAATGTTATTTCTATAAAGATATTGGTTAAGCCATAAACAATGCGAATCATTATTTAGATATAGTTGATATTCCTTATTCATGTCTTTTACTGAGGCATTCCAGTAATAAAGAAACTCTTTTTGATATTCACTTTCTATCTCGTGTTTTGACAGGGTCGCTAACTCAATTAACCTATCAGCTAACAACTTAATCTTGTCTTCAAAAGGCAGTAATGAGTTAACAATAGTACCTTGCTCAAAAAGGCAAAGGATTCTATATTTTTTCCCTTGAAATTCGATGCTAGATAAAGAAATATGAGGAAAACTCTTTGTGTTATTTATTGTTGTCATGCATGGTATGTAAGTTTTATCTTCATCAAAAATTAATATTTCGTAATCAGCATCATTGTATGAGAAGGTAACACCTATATCATCAGGTTCTATATTAGTAAACTCAGAATAATTATTCAATATCCCTATTGCTTTTGTTATATTACTATCCAAAGCTGTGTTCCCTCTTACTTGATATATTTGTGGAAGATACATTTTTCTCTGGGACTTCAAATTCTGTACCTAGTACCTTTTGGACCTCTTTAGCTGCTTCATGCTCTGAGTCTAGATTTACAGCATCTTCTAACCTTTCCACTGCTTTGCATAAACGATCGTATAATAATATAAGATGATCGTCTGAAGTCCTCATTTTATATAGAACATCTGAATTAGGTGTAACCGGCAGTCGGCAACATACATCTGCTTTTGTAATATCTCCATATACATCTTTTGTTATAGTAAACTGATTTTTTATATTGTTTAAAGTTTGATACAAAGATTTTAAATCATAATCATTATTCTCATGAGTGCATTTAGTATAATTCTTACAGGCAAGGATAGTTAATGCTATGCTTGGTGGCACCTCATGTGAATTTGTTGAGTTATTATACTTTTCCATTTTCCATTTCTTTATAAAACATACTATCCTACGCAGTTGTTCATTTGCAGAAAACTGGTTAAGGAAATATTCATTCAAGCCTTCTGGGTCCGCCATTTCCCATTTATACTCTGTAGAAAACTCTTTACCTCTTGCTAAATATAATTGATTATCATGATCCGCATATAATGGAAAATCAATATGCATAAATTCTTCTTCCTTTTGATGATATCCCACAGTAACACATGGTTCTTTAATTTTGGGGGTTCTAATATTTTTTATTTCCAGTGCCCTTTTTGCTGCAATTTTAACTTCCCTTGGATCTGTATCTACAGTAATATCAAGTGGAAATATAACTGCATAATCCAGGTCTACACTTCCATTAGGATTAACAATTGTTGTACCTATTTTATAGCTACCTTGGTTTATAAATCGTAAATCACTTTTGTTTATTTTAATACCATATTCTTCACATTCGCTTGGAAAATAACTCTGAAAATCGCTTTTTAGTTTGTCTCGCTTCTCTCTTAGAGCAGCTGCTTCACCATCAATTTTTATCAGGCTATAAAAGTTAGAAAACTGTTTTGCTAATTTCGCCATACTTTTCCTCCTAATTAAGAAATAATTTCCTTCCTAAATTTCCAGCAATTTGTATCATTGCTCCACTTGCAATATTGATATACCTCTTTATTTTTGGAGGCGTGTTCCTTTCTTTCCATAATCATACAACCATATTCCAATTCAATTATATACAAGTTGGAAAATAGAGTAAATGATTTTACAACTCAATTCTTAACAATTTTTTCATTAATCAAGGTATTTGTATAAACTCAGTTGATATTTTGCAATTTGAAACTTATTATTCACAATGCATATATTGTGATAATCATTCTATGTCATTAATTTCTATTTTTAGAAAATATTTGTTATACACATAAAGGTTTTTAATACAGAAAGTCGAATTATGTAGTGAATAAAGGCAGAAAATCCTAGACGAAATTAATGGCAATTTTGAATATTTTTAAGCATTTATATACTAAAACTTATTATAAATTTAAGAGTTGGAGGGCATTGAATGAAACATGTAAAAGTTGTTTCTACAACTATCCGAGATAACACTGGATTGAGTATAGAAATACCGACCATATTAGTTGAGCAAAATGGTAAAATTACCCCATTATGGTCACTTCATGAATACCTTGTCAAAAATCAATTAATGAGCAATACTTGGCAAAATAAAATTATTCAGGCTGTTGGTCTTTTACTGGACTATATTGATGCTAACGGTAACTGTTTTTCAAACCCAAAGTATTTCTTTGAATCTTTTGTAAATGCAATATATTCAGGCACTATCAATGAAGATGGTTATGATCCAAGTGGCCTTTATTGGTTACCAAAACGCACTAATACAGCAAATGATTTACTATATAAGTTAAGTGAATATTCAGATTGGCTCAATAGAGAATATGGGACAATACAGCTTAACCCATGGAGAGAGGCTACTAAATATGAAGAAAGATTGAACTGGATGGCAATAATAAATAAGAGCCAATACTCATTTCTTGGGCATTTGGACAGTTGGCTAAACATGTCAGAAACCGCAAAGAAAGCTCGTGATATCAATCAGAAAAGAGTACCCTCAGGAGACTATGGTATTCCTAAAGTTTTCCCTGAAGATAAGATACATGATTTGCTTTGGGAGGGTTTCAAAAAACCAGATAAAAAGAATAGCTTAAGCTTGCTTGATAAATATAACTGGCGTGATATTGCTATAACCATATTAATTCATGGCGGAGGATTAAGAGTAAGTGAACCGTTCCATATTTGGGTTGGAGATGTAATACCAGATCCCTATGACCCACAACTTGCCCTTGTGCGTGTTTATCATCCAGTTGAAGGAAATGCTCCAAAAGACTTCAAGATGCCAGATGGCAGGTATTTGTCTAATCGAGATGCATACCTACGCATGAAATATAGTCTATTACCACGTAATAAACTTAAAAGAATAAGACATGCTGGATGGAAAAATCCAAAGTTGTCGGACAAAGATCAAAAGTATATGCAGGTTCATTGGTTTCCTCGTCAATGGGGATACCTTTTTATGCAAGTATGGAAAATGTATATGGCTCAACGGATTCATGAGAAAATCCCTGATACTCACCCATTCCTGTTTGTATCATTTGATGATAAAAACAAAGGAGAAATGTATACCATAGAATCATTTCGACAGTCACACGCCAGAGCAGTACAAAAGATAGGGCTTACAGTAGGAAAAATGCTTGGAACAACTGAACATGGACATCGACATGCTTATGGGCAACGTATTGAAAACGCAAAGATAGACGAGAAAGTTATTCAAGCAGGAATGCATCATAAATCCATAGATTCACAGAAAGTGTATAAAGAGCCAACAATAGACCGAGTAACAAGAGAACTTGCTATAGCAAGTGAGGCATTGGAAAATGGCGAGCAACTTCCTATGGATGTAGACTTAGATGCATGGTTTAATCAAGAGTACAAAATGAAAAAACGCTGGATTAAAAGGAGCAGAAAAGGAAATGGGTAATAAGGGACAACGTAACCTTGGGCAAAGCAAGGATATAACATTTAGATGGGCAACCGAGATAGATCCCGACCTTGAACAATGGCGTTCATTAGCTGAAGAATGGCTAAAAACAATAAAGAAGGGTAAAAGTCATTCGATTTTAGGAATCGGCATATTTTTGCGTAGATATATACTGGATAATAATATGAGTAAAATTCCATCAGAATTCTTGAGTAGAAATTATGACTATAAATCGTTTTACGATACATGTCTTAGCCATCTCAAAGAAATAAACAGTGTCCGTACTCGGCTTAGAAATATTAATATGTTTTTAGATTGGGTTCTTGAAATGTATTTTTCTGTAGAGGATGGTTTTGGAAACAAGGTCATTCCTATAGAATTCAGAAATCCATTTTCGATGGAGTTATCTATTTATGGCGTAGGGCGAGATAGACTAGATGAATCTGATAAGAACGTTCTTCCCTTTCGTTATATCAAACAACTTCGCACCATCCTTTGTCCTGTAGAAGCAATCAATTTTCAGGATTTGAAATGGGCTCAAGAGGCAATGAATGCAAGGCGTGGAGGAGATTGGTTTGTTGTTGAGTATTCTAAAATTGATAAAGATGACCCCGATTGCGTTTGGCGAAAGCGTGAGAGTTCCAAGTACATACAGGAGAATAAAGGATTGCCGGAGGTTGTTTATGAACTCTGGTCTCCTGCTCGAGCAGTAGCATTGTACATTAAACTATTACTACCATTGAGAACTTATCAGGTTAGGATGCTTGACAGTGGCGAAGCTGATACATATAGGTATGAACAAATAACCCGACATGAGGTTGGACAGTGGATGGCGAATAATGGGATACTCAAAGAAGGGACAGAAAAATATCCCGTAAGACATGGAGTACTCCGTAAATTTATAGATCCAGTAACGAGAGTTGAGATGACGGGATTCTATATTAATACTAATAAAACTGCTGACATTGACAAGGAAGAATGGGCAAAAGGATATGAAATTCCATGGCAATATGAGGAGGCTCTTTATTGGTTGGCCAAATTACGTAACTGGCAGGAAAAATATAACCCGATTCAGAAACCGACACCTTGGTCGGAATTAGAAAATAAACATTTTGGGGGAATTAAAGATATATCTGTCCTAAAGCAGATGGGTACTACTTGTTTTCTATTTCGCAACGCCTCTGAAGAAGGAAAAAATAAAACTAAACCATTTCCAAAAGGATCATTAGATTCTTTGTGGTATAAGCTATTGCATAAACTTCAGAGGCAGTGTGAGTTGCTTGATAACAAGAAGGAAGGAGTAAAATTAAAATTTGTTAAAAATAGTAAAGCTACTTTCTTTCCACTTCATTCCTTAAGGGTTTCGCTTATTACTGCATATGCGCTTGAAGGCGGAGTCCCAATGCCGATTTTAAGTAAGTGTATTGCTGGGCATGCACGTCTGGTTATGACGCTCTACTATACAAAGGCTGGCATTACGTACGTATCAGAAAAGATGAATGAAGCAGAGCAGAAAATGGCAGAGCAGGAACAGGACTCATACATGAGGTGGTTGAGAGATGCTACATATAAACAATTGGAGGTATATAGTGCCAGTAATGATCCCACAGCTCTTCAAGCAGTGATAAATGCTCAGCAGTCTGGAGCAAGTTTTATCAAAGATGACAAAGGTATTTGCCCAAAGGGGTGTATGGGTTGTGACACAGGCGGCACTTATACTAACGATGATACTGGTGGAACAATTTATAGTGTTGTACCTGGGTATCCTGAACAAAATTGTGTTCGTTGCCGTTGGTTCCTGACTGGTCCAGCGTTTCTGCCAGGATTGGTCCATCATTTTAATGTAATAGGATACGATATTGGAGAGACCGCAGAACGATTAACACGTTTTGAAGGAGAAGTTGAAGAGCTTGAAGATTTAAAGTTAGAGTGTGAGCGAAACAGTCTCCCTTTCATGGAGAATGAAAAGCTGTCCAAACTTGAAAAGTTGTATCAGCAAGAGACGCAAAAGAATGATAAATTAGCTAATGATTACAATGCTACACTTCGGCTGATTGACCGTTGTATTGCAATAATTAAGCATCCTAAAGATGATGGACAAGTTCAGTTTGTAGCTGCTGGAACTACAGAGGATGTAAAGGTTGCCTTAGAAGATGTTCCAAATAGGTTATATCTGATTCAAACTGTTTGCAACGGTGCAGAAATTTTTCCAGAAACTGATTCAAGTAAAGCTGTTTTGCAAAGAAGTCAGATATTAGACCTGACTTTTGCCCTTAATGGCCAGCGACCAATATTTTTTAGCCTTACGCCTGAACAGCAATTAGTTGCCGGTAACGCATGGATGCAGTTGCTAATGAGTCGTGCAGGAAGTTTAAAAGATGCTATTCCCTATGTTGAAGGCAGAAGAAAACTTTCAGAAATAGGCCTGGATAATGATACAGAAATTATTATTAAAGGTGTAACAGAAAGAAAATCTCAAGTATACAGAATAAATCAACCTACATCAAACATTTATTTACCTGAGTAATGAAGCCTTCAAATAGTAATTAAGGTTAGATAGTATACTGCATGGCTTCTAACATCTTTTCTATTAATTTAAGCCTTTTAGAGCCAATTCGTTGCTTTATTGTTGGATTAAAAGCATTGCTGCCATCAAAAAGCAATTTGCCGAGTTGGTAGCCCAATATTGAGTGTAGTACCGGAAAGTGCCTTCAGATATTTTCCTAGCCGTGTAGTCATCAGAAATACGTTTTATTTCTTGGATCAACACTTTAATTGTAGTCGGGTGTTTTATATAGTCAAAATCCATCAAACATTACCTCCATACTCGTATCATTTTTGTATTAATTGTATGGATATTGTATAACTTTTGTATGAGCTTTTCGAGTATTGTCAGATTATTATTTAGCAAGGAGGTTATTGGCAATGGGGAATATTCATCCGGATGAACTATTGGTTCAGTTATCTGAGAATGCCTCAACCCGTAAAAAACGCTCACTTGAGATCATTCATAATATATGCAAAGAGCAGCATGAGCGTGGCAGTAAAGACTTTTCTATTCCAACAATTAGTCGTCTATCCATCGTAGAAAAAGGCCCATCTGAACAAACCATTCGTAATAAAGAAGGTGCAGATTATAGGGCACTGATGCAGTGTTGGGCCGATTATGCTGAAGGTGTCACTAAAAAGCCAAAATTAAAACAAAAAAATGATATAAATGAAGAAATACTTGTAGGGATCACTGACCCGACTATCCGTGCATTAGTTGGGGTTTTTTTAGCAGAAAATCGCAAGCTAAAGGGCGAGAATTCACTGCTTAAGAGGCAAACAACACTTACTATTGATATGAGACCTTCTGCTCGACCTATGTTAAATAGCATATCAAGTGAGGAGATACTCCCACAAATGACCAGTCTTCTACCATCGGAAATTACCGCATTACAACATGCTGTCTCCGATGAATTTCTTAAAGAGCAAGGTTGGACAACCGATGACCAAGGTAGAATTAAGTATAAGGGACATTCTATTTACAAAGCGGGGTATGTCACTGCAATTAAGAAAGTTCTTTCTACCTGTTTAGAAGATAAATGAAGGGATTGATTATATGCGGACGATAGTAATGATTGATAATGGAAAGATAAAGGTTTTGGAATGATTCATTAATAATTAAGTGTATGGCAGAAGATTTTTATAAAGGAGTTTTAGTAAAGGAAGAAAGGAACAAAAGGTAATATGAAAATCACTTATGAACATTGTGTTCATAAGTGACTCCATTGAAAATGATTCAATGTGCTATTTGTATATGTATTATTAATTGAGTAGATAGAAATAGAACGTTTTGTCTAAAATGCAACTGGCAAACTATCGAATTCTTAAAGCTAAGTCTCAGATAATCTGTGAAGCTATAGCATTGATATGGTTATTTCTAAAAAAGATTTCGTTACAGCAGGAAGCATGATATCACAAGATTTCTCGGGGCTGTACCGAAACCTTTAGGGTTTAGTTGGTGTTTATATTATGTGACAATGCCAAACAACGCAACACGCTGTTAAACAACAGGAGTTACTTCAATTTCTCGCACAATGGTAGGATTTCCTCCAATTTGGCAACGATGCGCTTCTGCTCGGCAAGGGGGGGGAGCGGGATAATCATTTTTGACAATGTCTTTCCGTTGCAATTTGGTTGAGCAGTGGCTATCGTGCCATTCCTCAATTGAGTCCAATACAACTGACTTTCCATAAAATACTTCATGTAATCCGGGCAAAGCACAGAACTATATCTTGTCCTAATCAAGTATCCTGCGTATATAGATTCCTCAGAAACATCCTTAACAAGATATGATTTCCCAACAGTGCCCCCAGTTCTTGCAAAAAGAATATCGTTCTTTTTTAAGAGGTATGTTTCAATTTCATCTTCTTTAATATCACAGAAAGGGACTGTAGCCCAAAGCACTTTTCCATCTTGTATATCACTAATTCTAACCATCTTAATGCGTCCAGATTCTTGCGCAGCAGAATTGTAACCATATTGGATTGATTCAGAAAGGTCACCCCAACGTGCCCACTTCCAGCTCTCGGGAATATCAAAGGGTTTTTCATCCCCAATAATTTCCGGCAGAGGCTTTTCTTGTTTGATAATCCCAGCCTTTATGAGTTTTTGTTTTTCAGCCTGAATCTGCTTATACAGTTCCTCACCCGTGCCTTCCTCCGGGCGTTGTTCTACTAGCTTGCCCTGAATCGCCATCTGCAGGATGGATTTCTGCATATCGTCGGGGAAACGCTTGTTGAAGTCCTCCAGCTTGCTCCATGCCTTTTCATAGCGATCTATATATGGCAGCAGTTCCTCGATTTTGGCAACGATGCGCTTCTGCTCTGCAAGAGGTGGAACAGGCACCAATGTTAACGCAACTTTATCAGAATTTAGATTATTCACTACTGCGCCAGCTACACGATTACAGAACTGTTGGAATACCATAGGCGAGCTAAGCAAGTAGTACAAGTAATTCTTATCAAACAGTTCCACAATCGGACGTAATACAAGCCAACCGTCGTGAATGCACCCATCAATATTCAATATATATGGGCGTCCAAAGCTCATAGAATTACTTAGTAAGAAATCACCTTTATGCACGAAACGGCTCTTTTTCATTCCTTCAGGAATGATTTTTTCTTGTGTGCTGTTAATGTATTTACCGCCCTTATCTGTATCGCCTATCTTTATCCAGTTTACTCCGTCGCTTGAATCTGTAAGGTATGCTTTAATTGGCCTCGGCGAACCACCACGCTCAATTATTAAAGCAGTACCAAGACGAACCCAAAACCAATTATTTGGGATTTCAAAAGGTACTTCATCTTCCTCAATTTTATCGATGGTCTTCAACTTGTGCATCTCTGCCTGTATCTGCTGATACAATTCTTCTGCAGTGCCTTCCTCTGGGCGCTGCTCCACAAGTTTGCCCTGTACAGCTAATTGCAGAATGCTGTTTTTCAATTCCTGTGGGGTCATTGCACTGCACCCCCAAGAATTACGGTGATTTCGCCAAGTACACGGTCAATCTCGGCATTCAAAGAAGCCCGCTGTTCCTCATAGCGCTGAATAAGATCCATTGGGGCCAGAATCTCCTCTTCCTCATGGGGATAGCCGCATTGATCAAGGTTGTAGCTTAAAAACGTGGTAAGCTGCTGGACTGTATATTTCTTAGCCTTGTCAAAGCCGTCTACGTTTATTTCCTTTCTGTCATCCCACCATTCAATGACAGGGTTAAAATGTTCCAGCTTCATAGGCTTCGTCTTAGAGAAGTGCTTATAGCCCTCCGGCATATCCAAACGATAGAACCAGGTCTCTGTGGTCGGTTTTGTTCGGTCGAAGAACAGGATGTTAGTGGTGATGGAGGTATAGGGTGAGAATACGCTGCTTGGCATACGGATAACCGTGTGCAGATTGAACTCGGAGAGCAGCTTCTTCTTTATTGCTACCTTGGCATTATCAGTGCCGAAAAGGAAGCCGTCTGGCAGGATTACAGCCACTCGACCGTTTACCTTCAAGCGGTACATGATAACGGACATAAAGAGGTCTGCCGTTTCACTGCTTGCAAGGTCGGATGGGAAATGATTCTTGACCTCCGCCTTTTCGCTGCCTCCGTATGGAGGATTCATTAGTATGAAATCAAATTGATCGTCTTCAGTATAATCCAGTACATCACGTAGCAGAGCGTTATCATGATAGATTTTAGGAACATCCAAGCCATGGAGAAGCATATTTGTTATGCAGAGTATATACGGAAACTGCTTCTTTTCGATGCCATAGATAGAGTTATCATATTCAATTTGCTCTTCTGTGGTCTTTTTCTGAGGAGCCAATTCCTTAAGCCAGCTTGTAATAAAGCCGCCTGTTCCGCATGCGAAATCTGCCATCTTCTTACCGATTTCAGGCTGGATCATTTTTGCCATGAAATCCGTAACAGCACGGGGAGTATAGAATTCTCCCGAAGAACCTGCGCTTTGCAATTCACGGAGAATAGACTCATAGATTTCACCAAAGGCATGGCTTTCTTCGTAGTCGCTCAAATCCAGCTCGTCAATGATATTGATGACCTGGCGGAGCAGAACACCATCCTTCATGTAGTTGTTAGCGTCCTCAAAGGTAGTCTTGACGATGGACTTTTTGATGGGTGTGTCCGGGGTGACATTAAGACCCTTAAGGGTGGGAAACAGAGTGTTGTTGACAAAGTTAAGGAGGGTATCGCCGGTCATGGCTTTGCCGCTCTTGTCATCCACGGCCCAGCTTCGCCAACGGCACTTATCCGGGATGATGGATTGATAATCATCCTCGTCCATGTCCCAGTCCTGTTCCTTGGCATCATATACCTTTAAAAATAACATCCATGCAATCTGCTCGATACGTTGGGCATCGCCGTTGATACCGGCATCATTGCGCATTATATCCCGAAGTCTTTTGACAAAATTAGTTAAGCTCATTATTTAACCTACCTTATATAGTTCTTCTTCCAGTTCCTTTATGGCTTTCAAATAGCCTTCCTTACCACCAAAGAACTGTGCGATCCTTGAAGGCTTGCCGAATTTCTGGAACGGGTCAAGCTTTAAAATTTCTGTTTTCTCAATCTCATAAATGCCAGTATTCATATATTTCTCCAGAAGCGCCTCAAGAACATCACGGGCCACACCCTTGTATTTGCTCAGGAAATCACGTTTTTTAACACTGTTGGCACGCTCGTGGCGTGTCAGAGGTTTCTGGTTAAACGCAACATAGCATATAAAATCAAAATCATCCACATCTGACATACTCTGATCAGCTTTCATGCTTTCCAGATCAATGCCTCGTTCCAAGAGCAATTCACGGATGCTTTCTTTCTTATCCTCGACAGACCACTGACGGATAAAATTATCGAGAGAAGCATATGTTCCGAGAATGTTGGACTTGGTATAATCCACAATACTCTCCTGACGGAGCAGCTTACCGTTGGCGTCATAAACCGAAACGGTCTTGCCGATTACCTCGACCCTACACCCTTGTTCATCAATGATAGGCTTTTCTTTTGAATCAGGGCCTGGGCCGGGAGGCGTTACAGGGCCGGGTCCCCCTGGCTTAGAGCCACCTTTGCCGTAGTCATCATCCTGTTCAATGGGGCCATCCCATTCAGGATCAGCAAACAGGCGTGTCACATTGCGGAAGTCCATGACTATAAAGTGTGTTTTGCCTTCCTTCTCTCGGAGCCGAGTACCACGGCCGATAATCTGCTTGAACTCTGTCATGGAGCCGATCATCTGGTCGAGGACGATCAGTTTGGTCATCTTGCAGTCTGCACCGGTGGAGAGAAGTTTAGACGTAGTTGCAATCACAGGGTACGGAGCAGCAACTGATATAAAATAGTCCAGCTTGCTCTTGCCATACACATCGCTACCTGTTATACGAACCACATAATCGGGGTTATTCTGAACCATATCGGCGTTGAGATTGGTCAGTGCAACCCGCATCCGCTCAGCATGATCCTCGGTGGCACAGAACACAATGGTTTTCTGCATTCTATCCGTACTCTTCAGATATTCCGTGATTTCCTTGGCAACCTCATATGTACGGTCTTCGAGGATGATATTGTAATCGAAATCACTATTGGTGTAGATACGGTCTTCGATTTCCTGACCATTCTTGTCCAGCTGTCCTTTATACGGACGCCAGCCTTCGCCTATGTTGGTACGAATATTGATTACCTTGAAAGGTGCAAGGAAACCGTCCTCAATGCCCTCACGCAAGCTGTAAGTGTATATAGGTTCACCAAAATAATCGATGTTGGAGATGTATTTTGTTTCCTTAGGTGTTGCGGTCATACCAATCTGCGTTGCGGAGGAGAAGTAATCCAGTATCTTACGCCAGTTGCTGTCTTTCTTTGCAGAACCCCTGTGACACTCATCCACGATAATGAGGTCGAAAAATTCCTTTTGGAACAAAGAAGCGAAACGCATGACCGGATCGTCATCCGGCGTACTGTCATCGGAATCTTCGTTTCCGGCAAGCTGCTGATACAATGAGAAGTAAACCTCGTGTGAAGTGATAGTCACGGGGTCATCCTTGACGAAATTAATTTTATGGATAGTCTTTTCGAGCGGGGCAAAATCCTGCTGAATTGACTGGTCGACGAGAATGTTACGGTCAGCAAGGTACAGCACTTTTTTCTTAATGCCACTTTTCAGCAGACGGTATACAATTTGGAAGGCCGTATAAGTCTTTCCGGTGCCGGTGGCCATGACCAGAAGCAGCCTTTGTTGACCCTTCGCTATGGCGTCTACAGTACGGTTGACCGCATTGCGCTGATAATAGCGGGGTGCGTATGTGGTCTGACTTGTGTAGTATGGCTGGCTGATGATTTGCTTTTCTTTATCGGTCAGGCCCTTTGCGAAATAATAACGGGCTATCAGCTCATCAGAGGACGGAAATTCAGACAATTCAAGCTGTCGTTCCTGTCCTGTGAAAAAATCGTGCTCATAAAATGCATCACCGTTGGAACTGTACGCAAAAGGCACATCAAGCATCTGCGCATAGGTCATGGCTTGCTGCAATCCGAAGGATACAGTGTGATTGTTGTCCTTTGCCTCAACTACGGCGATAGGATTGTTCGCATTGACATAAAGAACATAGTCAGCCTTTTTAGGTTTTTCTCGGACCACAAAATTCCCTTTGAGGTTGATCTTACCATCAGTGATTTTGGTTTCCATTGTAATATGGTCAACACTCCACTTTGAGGTGATTGCCGGAGTGATATAGCGGAGCTTAATGTCTTCCTCGGTCATATGTTTTTTGTCAATCATGAATTGTCACTCCTTTCCTCATCTTCAAGATAGCCGATAACAACCTATATTATACCATATTAACTGTTATTTAGTAACTGAATGAGAAGGATTCGTATACATTAAGCTGCAAATAGGCAGATTTGTTTTTCAGAAATGAATTGCTACTATGTGCCTTTAGATAGTGTATACATATACGACTAAAAACAATGAGGCATGGTTTACAAATTGTAATCAGCAACGGTATTATTGAAAAATTCATTGTTAATATAGAAAAATTTGGATACAAGAAACAGAAAATGCTATGTTCCCTTTGAATAATTTGCAAAGGTTAAGTTACATTATTCTTATAAACGAAACAAGGAAAACTCATATGAGTTCTCCTAAAAATGCAACTATCAACTTATGAACCTGCAAATGTAGAGTTAATAATTCCTATTAACTGCATTGCTTAATGTAACACTTACGTATTGCAGAAAACATTCTGTAAATTCTGTGCAACAAACAACAGGCGCGTTCAACCTTATCATAAAAATAATGATGAAAGTATTCACTGTAATCTTTATTCTATGCGAGATTATATTGCGCTTCTATAAAAATCTGAGTAATGTTGCTAATTTCTATTACTGGTATAGCCTTTTGGGTGCCATATTTTATTATCCACTCTCCTCCTACTTTCACCAGGTCTACCATATTTCCATCTACGAGTCTTTTCCTTTCATTATCGTCCAGATCTACTTTCCAACAGATCACATAGTCAAAAGTATTGTATAGATGTTCATGCTTAAATAAATTACTAAGCTTGTACTCTACCTCTACCAGTACCTTTTCTCCATTCTCATTAATGCAGATCATATCAGTGGCTGACTGATGTGAATAGTGTCCGATTTTCTGAATATACTTTACCATTTTTGAACTTTTTTCATTAGCTAATAGCATAGCAAATAACAATGCTACTTGTGATTCGTTGTCTGGCTTCTTAGTAATTGGAAATCCATCAAGATTTAGGTCATCAATTTTATCAAATAAATCAACCCTTGTCTTCAGCTTTTTTTGTCTTTGATTAATCGAGTTCTCGATTTCCTCATCTCTTCTAAGCTTAAAATATCCTTCTTCTCCCAATGGGATTATGTCTTCATTGATGATTTTTCTCGCTTCTTCAAGCACCCACTTTACTTTTAGATCCTCTTGGTTAGAAATGTTATTCCTATCAGCAGTTAACTCAAAGCTCTGTGAATTTACTAGAAGATGGTAGTGCTGATGAATTGGATCCGTTATAAGATTGTTTCTCTTTGCAAAGGGAATAAAATCCTTTGCCAAATAAATACCAAATCTTGTTTTTAAGGTTTCTCCCGATTTGAGCTTAACTATACTCCTCCTACAGTTTATCCCAGATATTGTCCCATATATTTGGAACGAAACGTACTCCCCGTTAATATTTGTTGCTCTATGATAAGGCCCGAAATGCCTACAATAGTTGACAGACCTTTTGTATATTTCTTCACATGGGTCTTCCTTTGGTTTTTCTTGAGGAGGATAGAATGGATGTGTTCCTGCAATCTCTTCTTTTACTCCCTGTATTCTATCTTCAATAAATACTCGAGGGACAATTTGCATGTTGTGGATATACTTATGTAATTCTGAATAATTTGAGAAGTAGCTTTTGAAGCTTCCTGCTGCAGTATACCACCGTATATAGTCCTTTATTGTTTCAAAATTAAAATACCTTTCTGGATTATCGATTTTGTAGCCTTCAATACTGATTGTGGTTCCGCATTTTCCATGTTGTGGTTCTACCTTTTCGACTGAGTATTCAGGTAACTCGTTACTAGACAGATGCTCCCAAGGTTTATCCATAATAGCCCTATATGCTTCACCATTGCCAGTCTGAGTAACTAAAGCAATTCTATCACATTTAAAGTATATCTTTGTACCAAGCCCCTTCTCACCAATCCCTATCTTGTCTTTATCTGAATCACCCAGATTAAAAAACTTGTGTATTTTGTCTAGGTCCATACCGTTGCCATCATCTTGTATCTCCAGTACAAACTTTCCATACTTATTTCTCTGAGTAATAATGGAAATCACTTTTGCTTCAGCGTCGTGAGAATTACTTATACCCTCCCTTATGTTCTCTAGCGGATTTACAATGTTTTGTGCAATCTCTTTAAAGAGTGTTATGTCATTTACATGAGGTTTGTAAGTCTCCATATTGCTTCACCATCTTTCGTATGCTTACAAATCAAGAAAAAAATAATCAATATGTGATATTCACATATTGTAGTATTTTCTTTCCTATAGAATTAATACATATAATTTAAAAATAGGATGATGGGGATGGAAGAACGCAATATAATAGGTTTAAAAATCAAACAAATACGTCAACAAAAAAAACTAACTCAGGAACAATTAGCTGCTCGTTTAAATGTCCTTGGTATTGAAATCGACCAACCTATGATAACCCGTATAGAAAACCAGTCAAGAAATTTGCTAGACTTCGAAATTAAAGGCTTCTCAGAAGCTTTAGGAGTTAGTATTGAAGAACTATTCGAAAACAACTAGAAGCTTCTTTGGTTCATAAATCAAAGAGGCTTCTAATGTTTTTATGGTAATGAGAAATCTTACATTGTTTCGTTTATGCTATCTACATATTCAATCTATTTGAGTTATATATCGGTTTGACTGTTCTGTTACTTAATATTTAGTATAAGTTTTGGTAGATATACTAATACCTAAGGTCTGTTATATTATAGCTTTATATACATTCGGTATAGTTCCTGCTATATTTTTTATGTATGTCATGTTATTTTTATTCTTTATATGATATTTATTTGATTTCGTATTTCTCCAGTGTTGAGGTGACTGTCATTCCCTCGGATACAAACTCTCTTTTTACCATACCCACACCGGCCTTGAAATACTCGTACATAGTTGAATTTTCTGTCTTGATGCTTACCTTTATGCAATCGGTGAACTTGCCGGCTTGTGTTTCAACCACTGCATCCGTTGCTACGATCTCTCTGCTGTCTCCCGAATTCTTCCACTTGGTTCCTGCTTTAAGCGGTGCCTTGAGGATCACAGTTGCATCATTTGCTTTCTCCTTCATAAGGTTCTTCTGGTCATATTCCTCACCTCGAAGGAAGACACGCACTATTTCCTTATCTGTGACCCTAAATATGGACGAACTTACAGTACCGCCGTTATCTTCGGAAAACTGCGCTCTATCTCCCTCTCTGAACAGGGCCTTGCGCACGAAGGCGGCATATTCGTTCCCTTCTCCAAGGTATTTCCAGGTACTTCCCACACTTACAGGGAAAAAGTTCTGCAAGCTCAATTGTTCCGGTGCCTCAACCCCACATTTGTCAATGGTCTGGATCGGATTGTTCTTCAGTATTTCTTCCACCTCTTCATAGCCTGCCGGGAATGCATAATTGTAGCGGGCTGGAAGTGCGAAAACATAGCCGATGTTGCGGCCTAACTCAGATGGGTTCATTGGTGCTGCTCCGATGTGAAAATCCCCCTTCTGTAGAGCATCCCACTGAGCCAGTGTGAATACCATTATCGGAATATCCTGTCTGGGAGTCTTTTCGGTCCACTTTGGATGTCTTATGGAAATCAATGGACCGGCTTCATTTACCTTGCCGGTGCCTTCCCACTTGCCTGTCACTATTTTAAAGCCCTTCCAGCTGTCCGGCAGAGGGAAGTTAAAGCCATACTGTGTGTTTTTATAGATCACTGCCTCAGGTTTGTCAGTTGGAGCGGTCTCTTCATATTTTCCAAGGGCAACCTCACTAATGAGCCATTTGGTATCAATAGCCTTTATTATAAGGGTAATTGGACGCTTAGCAACTATTCCTGTTTTTCCATCCTTCTCATTTGCTACTTCAATTATTTTGCCGTCAACCTGGTACGCAGTCTCTGAAAGCTGCTTTGCATCAATAATTTCTATACGGTCCGGCCACGGGCTTGAGGTTTGCCTTCCGGGAGCATTGGAAGGGTCGCTTATCCACTTTGCTATAAGCTCCTGGGTCACAAACTCGCCGTAATTCTCCTTCAAGCTCTTTTCAAGTACATCTTTTGGAGCTAGAAGTGATACGTTCTGAAGCTTCTTTCCGAAGGCCTCTACAATTTCTTTAATTCCTTTTTCATCAATTACACCAGGTTTATTATCATTGACTTCCCCGCCTGTCTGTTTGGGCTCTTTATCATCGCTGGCACTTGTATTTGAACAAGCCAGCATTGAAACACTCAATACGATGATCAATGCAAGCAATAACAGCCTTTTCATGTGTTTTCCTCCTAAATTTATTCTTATATTTCTTTGACGTAAAAAGCCACATATTCGTTCCATAAATAAAGGTCAGGCTTAGGTATTCCCATTTTTCATCTTGAAATACACAAAGCCTGACCATATTTTTTGTTTTTCTAGCGTATCCTTGCGCCAAAGGGTATGAGTCCAAGCTTGGCAAGCTTGAAATGCTGAAGTCCGAAAGGTATCCCAATTACAGTCAGGCAGAATAATGCCCCTATTATCAGATGCCCTATGGCGAACTCCCAGCCGAAAAGTATGAGCCAGATAATGTTGAAGATCAAGCCGCCGGCTCCAAAGTTGCCAACCTCAATATCCCTTCCAAAGGGCCACAGCACAAAAGCCGCTATCTTGAAACACTGCACACCGAAGGGTATGCCTATTATAGAAACACACCAGAGCAGCCCCGCCAGAGCCCAGGCTATGGCACCCAATATTCCTCCAAACAGCAGCCATATGATATTACCTAAAAAACTCATTATAAATCCTCCCAATTATACTATCATTACATATCTGTACGATCCAGAACCCTCTTAAGTCTGATAATGCCCTCTTCTATTTCTTCCTGCGGAAGATGGGCATAGCCAAGTATCACCTGGTTCCTGTGCTTTCCCTTTATTATAGAATGTGCCTCCACAGTCATGATACTCACACCGGCTTTTTCAATGTCTTCCATTAAGCCTACATTAAAATCTACATGGGCAAATTCTACGACAACGTGCATTCCTGCGGTTTCACCCAATATCCTGACCTCTCCTGGAAAACATCTGTTCATACATTCTATTAAAAAGTCCCTGCGCCTGTGATATACCTTTTTCATGCGAACTATGTGCCGTTCCAGCTCACCGCTTTCTATAAAACGCATCAGCGCCAGTTGGTTCAGTGAATTGGTGTGATGGTCCCCAAGGCGTTTCAGTTCCCTGAATCGTTCAACCAACAGCTCAGGGAGAACGATATAACCCAGCCTGACTGACGGAAACAGCGTTTTGCTGAAGGTGCCTATATATATTACCCTTTCATTATCCAGCTCCTGCAGAGAAGGAACCGGCAGCCCCCTGTAGCGGAATTCGCTGTCATAGTCATCCTCGACTATGTAGCAGCCGGTTTTTCTGGCATAGCGGATAAGCTCCAGCCTTCTTTTGATAGACAGTATGCCTCCCAACGGATACTGATGCGATGGCGTAACAAGTACCAGTGCCGGAGGACAATCCCTAGGCAGCAGCTCGGTCCGTATTCCTTCTTCATCGACAGCTATGGGTATTATATTTTTTGTGTGATATGAGAATATCTTTTTCACATTTTCGTTTGCCGGATCCTCAATCAATGCTTCACTTCCGGGCTGCAAAAGGCATTTTGCCACCAAAGACAACCCCTGCTTGGCACCTGTGGTGACGATTATCTGATCCGGATGACAATTGATCCCTCTTGTTTTCTTCAGATATGAAGCCAGTGTGTTCCTCAATTCCGGCCTTCCCTGCGGAAGATCATAGCCCAGGGCGGAAGACGGCGCTTCTTTGAAGGCTTGGCTGGCAACTTTGTTCCATTTGTTCCTCGGAAACATATCCAACGCCGGTGTCCCACTGTGGAAGCCTATGATATCTGCTTCAAGCTCCCGGCTGGAAAAGGCTGTAGCACTATAGTCAAATATCCTTTCAGTCGGCTTTGAGAACTCCACCCCCTGGTTAATGAAGAGCCCAGACCCAGGTATACTGGTTATGTATCCCTCTGCTATAAGCATTTCATAAGCTGTTATGACCGTATTCCTGGATACGTTCAGCAGCTGAGCCAGCTCTCTCGTTGAGGAAAGCTTCTCATCCGCCTTTAGTTCGCCCTTCAGGATCTTGTTCCTTATCTGCTCATATATTTGCTTTATAAGTGGGCTCCCAAGCTCTTTTTGTATATTTATATACAGCATTTCCATGCCTCCTTTTTCAACTGGCTCGGAAAATTTCGTTCAGAACCGGTCCTTTAGCGGCTTCCAGTTTTATGGTTAAATTATATTACATTAAAGGAGGGAAATAAATGAAAAATTGGAATGAAACCATCAATAAGGCAGGAGAACTGTACGGAGGCAGTCATCACTGCTGTGAAGCCATAATGCTGGCAATTGGAGAATACATGGATTGTCAGGATGACCTTTTATTGAAAATCAGCAGCCCATTTGGCGGCGGAATGACCGGAAACGGCGCTGCCTGCGGTTCACTGATCGCCGCTTACCTATGTATGGGCTTATTCAAAGGGAGATCATCAGAAACAGAGAGCGGGAATGCAGCAAATGAGCCTGCCAACCGCATCTACAACAAGTTCTGCCAAAAATACGGCTCACCCATCTGCAGCAGCATAATCGGCTATGACAAGAAAGACCCCAAGGCAGTGGGAATGTACGGCAAAAAGGTAAAATGCGAAGTATGTATCCCTCTGGCCATGCAAGTGACCCGATGGATACTGGAGGAATTGGAGCAGGAGCAGTCAAATGAGTAAACAGCGAAATGCCCTCATGTACTTTTCTGCACTGCTACTTTCTGCTTTCGGTTATGAGTTCATATTTTTCATCATGACCTTGCATGTTTATGACCTTAGTAAGAATGCACTGAATATCGGGATATTTACCGCGCTGACCTTTATCCCAAGACTATTTTCATCTTTGATCGGAGGTATTGCCGATAAGGTAGGCAAAGTGAAGTGCTTCGTTTTATCTGCCATAATAGTAAGTATCTTGATGTTTCTCATGTCACTTGCGGTTGATATACGACAGATATATATGATCTGGTTCCTTACAGCCATATTCCTTACCTTCATCGTCAATGTCAGAAGCTCACTGATGGCGGAAATCATGAACCGTGAGCAGTATACCACCGGAAATGCTCTAGTACTTTCACTGCTGAATGGGGCAAAGCTTCTGGGGCCGCTCCTTGGAGGCTTCATTACCTCATTATACAGGATAGAGCTGCTATTGTACTTTACCTGTGTAGTTTATCTTTTGGTGGCTGCTTCTTCTGCTTGTATCAGAATAGCTGAAGGTGAGGGCCAGGACAGGCCAGGCTTTTTTGAGAACGCAAAAAAAGGCTTCGCCTTTATGCTGGAAAACCATATTTTCAGGCTGCTGGCTTCAATATCCTTTTTCTGGCGCCTTTTTCTGGGTTTGCAGCTTTCACTGTTTGTTGTGTATATCAAGTCCTTTCTATCAGGCACCAGTGAGCAATATGGTGTATTCATTACTGTTATGGGCCTAGGGAGCATTATCGGAAGCCTGCTGGGGCCTTATGCCGCACGACGTGTTCCTCCAATGAGGCTTATTGCCGTGGGCCTTGGACTACACTACCTGTCCTTTGCTGTACTGGGACTAAGCAGGAGCTATTACCTGGCTCTGGCCATCATATTCACCGGCTATATGGTATTCTATATGACTCTGGTAGGTATGCATTCGGAAAGAGACAGGGTGACCCGCTTTGACATACGGAGCAGTGCATATGGTACTGTCACTGCCATCCTGACTCCGCCTGCCATAATATCCATGCTTGCAGGAGGCTATCTGGCGAACATTTATGGATCGCCGGCAGTTCTGTCAGCCTCCGGGCTATTGGCACTGCTGAGCTTGTATATTATTCTGTTCCTTGGCAGAAATGCAAAACAGGCCTCTGAGTCGGAACAGAGGCAAGAAACCGTTGCAGGAGCTTAGCTCCAGGTTCTGATAATTCTATGGAGGTAGATAATAATGCCGATGATCAGATGGACCGATTCCTTTTCAATAATGGCAGCATTACTTTGGGGGATCAATTATGTGGCAGTCAAGTCAGTTCTTGATGTGCTTCCGGAAAACAGCTTTCTGCTGATCCGTTTTACGGCTTCAGTTATTCTTCTCTTGTTGTATGTCGCTGTTACCGGTGAAGGTATCTCGATTCAGAAAAAGGATACTGCAAAAATACTACTGCTTGGTGTTATGGGAGTGGGGTTTTATAATATCATCTGGACTGCAGGGATCCACCTGACTACAGCCTCCAACGCGGCTCTGATAGTATCTACCTCTCCACTTTTCACCCAGCTCTATATGCAGCTTACAAGAAACGAAAAAGTCACCGGCAGGCGATGGCTGTTCACACTTATGGCCTTTTCCGGGCTCTTCCTGATGATCGGCAGTTCGCCGGGAGCCAAGCTCAGTCTGAATTCAAGCTTTTTAACAGGAAATATCCTGGTACTTGCTGCAACCTTGTTATTCACCTTCTATACCGTCTATGCAAAACCACTTCTCCAGTGCTATTCACCTGTCAAGCTGAATGCACTGGCGATGACTGCAGGGCTTCCAGTTCTGATAGTATACAGCATATTCAACGGCCCGATGAATATCGGCAGTCTCTCCGGTACATTATCGCTGAAGCTGTTCTATATCATAGTATTCGGAACTGCAGCAGCCTATATCTGCTGGTATGAAGGCAT
>CAZNMO010000001.1:30598-46842 GCA_964574195.1 uncultured Clostridiaceae bacterium
AAAAGTGATCCTTTTTCACTATATAGTACCTGTATCCAGCATGGTTCTGGGTGCAGCCTTCCTTAACGAAGCAGTCAGCCCGGCCCAGATAGCAGGTGGCATCCTGGCCCTGGGCGGAATCATTGCCGCCAGGCTGCACGGGTAATAGCATATAGAAGCGGGTTATGGAGTATTTCCATAACCCGCTTCTATCACTTAAGCCTTTTCTACCGGGAATTGAATTTCTGTAACATACTCGTCGGGACTATCGGAGTTCCATTCGCCCTTCAGATATATCTCCCTTTCACTCCCAATTATCCTGTAGCCATTATCCTCGATCCATCCGGTAATTGCTGCATAAGCCAGCTTCAGATTCTCATAGGGCCCCTGCTGTACAAGGCATGCCATTTTTTCAACCGCCGGTATGTATTGAAACTTTACTCTGTCTGATGAAGGAATCTCCCTGTCAATGGGTTCAAACACTTCTGCCTCAATTCCTTTTTCATCAAGCTCTCCATAAAACGAAACGAAACAGCCTGGAAGTATTTTGGCATCATGCTTTTCTATATGGGTCACCAGCTCCTCCCACATATGCCCCTGGTCACCGTAGTCCTTCATCAATCCTCTCAGTGAAGCGACCCGGAAGCTGTCAACTTTCTTTATCACTACATCATAATTCATCGACTCAACCTCCTGATTAAATAAGGTAATAAGCTTTTCTACCCTGTCAAGCCTGCCCATTTCGTCGTCAATGACCTTCTCGATCTGTACCTTGCGCGACTTGAGGATACCTATCATCTCTTCAGAGGATAGATTATCCCTTAGCAGATTTGATATTTCAGTCAGTGAAAATCCTAGATCCTTGAAGGCAATGATCCTGTTCAGGATAAGGATCTGAGCCGCAGAATAGTTCCTGTAGCCTGTATATTCATCAATTTGTTCAGGCTTCAGCAAGCCTATCTCATCATAATATCGAAGCAGCTTGGCAGAAACCCTGTTCAACCTTGCAAATTCACCTATTCTGAACATCCGATCACTCCTATGAAATGTTATTGAAAGATCTTTCACTTGTATCGTAAACCTTTACCTTACAGGAAAGTCAAGAGGTAGAATCATAATTTATAAGATAATAAATTTGTGTGGGCTCTTGTTTACTTAGAATTTTTTGACACGATAATAAACCTATGCTCATAGCACTCAATACATGTTTTTTCCTCAAGCTCCTGCTGCAGGGCACATAATTCCGCGTAGCACTTGTCTACTGAAAAGTCAGGAAACTCCCATTCGATAATTTTGGCAAAATATACTATTGCTCCAATATCAAAAAATCTAAGTAGGGGGAAGCATTCCTTGCCATTTAGTATCTCAAAGGAATTGTGTTTAAGCTCCTCTGATGCAAATCCCAGAGTCCAATGAGGAAATTTGGGCATAAAATCCTTGATCAACCACCTTGAAAGAGACTCATCATTCCTGCCACCCACCTGCTGTGTGACAAAAATGCCACCGGGCTTCAGGATCCTTCCGATCTCTTTGGCACTATAAGATTCATGTCTGTTGATGATCACATCAAAGGTGTTATCCTCAAAAGGAAGCCTGTCATCCTCATATACCTGACGGACACAGATACCCAGCGGGGCCAGCCGGCTCTCACACAGCTTCACATTGGGCTCCCAGGACTCTGTGACGGAAGTATTCTCATATGGATGGCCAAGAGTCAGCAGGAACTCTCCACCCCCTGTGCCCATATCAAGTAGCTTATACTCAGGCTTCAGATACTTTCTCAATATATCCCTGTAGTCCCAGGGAAGCGGTTCCTCCTTCCACCTGTCTTCCAGACTGGAAAAGTCCCAACCCTGGAAGCTCCTTTTCTCTTCCTCTTCCCATGACCTTCTCAAATCAGCATAGTCCATTGACATTCTCCTTACTTAACCTTTCTGTTCCCCACTATTTACATACTTTTCTACAAGCAACCAAGCAGCTTATCGATCCTGTATGTACAGTCCTGTTTCCTGCTTTCAGCACTCCTCCAAGAGTCCGACAGTGGAAAATTTACACCGTCCTTGACAGCTGGACCCATATCCCACATACCGACAGGTCCTTTGTTTTGCTCCAACCATTCTCTGACAAATCTGAGCTTTTCCCTGCACTCAGGGCTTTTGTATCCCGTTAAGAGTTCTATTGCAGCAAGATACCGGCCGGCTTGCTTTGAATCGAAACGCTCAGGCAGCAGCGACAGGCATCCCTCATAAATGTAATATATGCCTGAATCATGTTCCAGTATATAATCAAACATAGCCGACTCTACATCTTTGTCAAGCAGCCCTGCTAGTACGGAAACCTGATAGAAAGTCACAAAGTCGACTATCCTGCCACCTTTGGGAGCTATACCGAACACTCTTTTGTATACACTCGTATAGCTGTCATGATCATAGGTCCCTCCTGCAAAGGCAAGACCTATTACTTCAGCCCATTTCCCTGCGGTAGTATTTGCAAGGGTATCTTCAGAAGTAAACCTGCGTATCCAGGTAGAAAACATCAGAGCAGTGAATATGTCCCAATCATGCAGCTTCTCCCTTCGATCAGGTATGTGCATTTTCCCTTCCAGACAGGCATGAAGATACTCTACTGCCTTTCTTACCGGTGGATCGTCCAAAGTATATCCCAATATCTGAAGCCGTCTCAAGGCTTGCTCAGTTGTAATGCCATGCCTGCTTGCAGAACTGCTCAGAGTGTGAAAATACCCCCAGCTGCCATCCGGCTTCTGTAGCGAAATTATTCTCTCCGCCCATTTGGAAGTCTTGTAATCCTTCACGGTACTCCCCCCTACCTACCAACTTCAGTCACCTGTCGGCTTTATCCCTTCATTTTCTATCATCAGCACTATTGTCTTGTTTTCCGCTATAGGTCTATGCATGATCCCCTTGGGAATGCATATCCCCTCATATTTACCCAAGTGGAAGCTGCCCTTTTCACTTTCGATCACAAGCTCTCCATCCAATACGAAGAATACCTCGTCATCATTCTCATGCTTATGCATGTGAAACTCCCCTTCAAATATCCCAAGCCTCAGGACTGAGGCGTTTACCTTACACAGTGTCTGGTTGAACCATTTTTCCTTACAGTTCTCAATTACCTCGGGAGTTTTTATTACCTCCATATAATCATACTTGATGTCCATGTTAAGCTTGTACTTGTTTACATCCGCCATATAATACATCTCCTTTTCTTGTTTTTCGACATCGATGGTTTATTCTCTCCGCTTTGTAAACAGGAAGTTCATAAACTTGCTGTTTTCATCAAAAGCCCCAAATTCATAATCTCCATAGATCTCTACAAGCTTGAAGCCGGCTTTTGTACACATATCCACAAGCTCCTCCCTCGTAACCGGTGTAAAGGATATATTCAGGAAACGCTTGTCGACCAACCGGTTCCTGTGATCATATATTTCATAGAACTGTGTACCGTAAACCAGATTCGAAGCCTGGTCGTAGGAATTATAGAAAGTGATCGTCAGCGTCCTGTTCATGGAAAGGTCAAAGCTTCCCATACACTTCATGTTGCCATCAGCCGATTTCAGTCTGTAGACTGGGTTATACAGAGTCACGAAGAAGTCTCCGTCATCGGAAAGATGCTCATATATACCGGTTATGGCTTTTCTCCTCTTTTCCTTGTCGGTTATCTCGGTTATTGAGTTGAAGGGTATGAATATCAGTTCAAACTTCTTGTCAATATCAAGCTCACATACGTCCTGGCATATAAGGGGAACCCTCCTGTCCTCCAGCTTCCGCTCAAATACCTCCAGCATCTCCCGGGAATAATCGACACAAGTCAGCCTTACTCCCTCATTGATAAGCGGCATGGATACCCTGCCGGTGCCACACATAAGCTCCAGTATCTCTCCACTGTATTTTTTGCACAGTGACTTAAAAAAAGGTATGTCAAAGTTGACATTGACATAGTCGTCATAAATATCCGCCACAAAACCAAAGTCTATGTTCTTCTCCAAAAGCACACCTCCTGTATTGTTTGCATTTTTCTTTGATTTGTACTCCCGTATCTTAAATGATCTAAAAAAGAATGTGTGTCATTATTTCCACATAATATTCAAAACTCCTCCAAGGCTTCCATAATATACCGGAATAGAAAAAAGCAATGATCTAGTGCTCAATAGCAGAAAAATGCGACGTAGCCTTCCCCTTGAGGGGAAGACTTTACTCCAATTGACATCTATGGAAGGTTATTCTATAATAATATTTATCATGATAAATATTATTATGTTAAATTTTAGAATAATTCATATCAAAAGGAGCTGTAAACTATGAGCGTATCAGCCGCCAGAAAGATATTCGACCTGCTCAACGAGGTCAATTCCAGTTTTCGCAAAAGTGTGGAGGAATATTTCTCAAAGTGGTCTCTGACTACCTCTCAGATCCTTGTACTTACGCTGCTGGATAAGCATAAGGAAATGAAAATCAGTGAAATAGCCGCCAAAATGGGTTTTGCAGACAGCAATATCTCAGGAATCGTTGACAGGCTTGAGAGTGCAGGCTTTGTTACAAGGACCAGAAGCACTGAGGATAGAAGGATAGTAAAGGTAAGTCTTGCGGACAAGGCCTTTGAGCTTAAGAAGGATTTTGACTTAAGTATCGAAGAGTATTTCAACCAGTTTATAGCGAAGACCTCCCGTGAAGAGCTGGATGAGATGATCGCCAGCCTGGAAAAGCTGAAGCAGCTTTTAGCCCCCACGGATATCTTCCCTGACAAAATCGCAAGCCGGAAATGATTTATTAAAGGAGATGCACTATGAACATATTGGTAACACTTAATTCATACTATCTTAACCCGCTTAAGGTCATGCTCAAATCGCTTTTTATAAATAATCCCAGAGAAAGCTTCGACATCTATATAATGCATTCCAGCCTCACTGAGAGTGAGCTGCAGCAGTTGGAAGCAAATATCTCAAAGGAAGGCCACAGGCTTCATGTGATCTGTATGGAAGGGGACTACTTCAAGGATGCTCCTGTAGTCATGCATTACTCAAAGGAAATGTACTACAGGCTGCTGGCTTCCAAGTTCCTGCCCTCTGAGCTGGACAGGATACTTTATCTGGATCCTGACATTCTGATCATAAACAAGATCAGAGAGCTGTATGATACTCCACTTGAAGCTTGTCTTTTTGCCGCTGCCTATCATGACAGGGTTTCTGTCAAAAGCATAAACCGCTTGAGACTTAGGCCTTACGATATCGAAGCCTATTATAACTCCGGAGTGCTCCTCTTTAACCTGGAGCTCCAGAGAAAAGTGATAGACGAGAAGGAAATATTCGAGTTTGTTGAGAAGAACAAGAATACTCTCATACTTCCTGATCAGGATGTGCTCAACGCATTATATTCAAAAAGTATCAGACCGGTTGACGAGATAAGATACAATTACGACCCCAGATACTACAATTACTATAAACTAGTATCCAACGGCAAGTATGACATGGAGTATATAATATACAATACTGCAATAATCCACTTCTGCGGAAAGCAGAAGCCCTGGAAGAAACACTATTCGGGTAAATTCCACTCACTATATAAGCATTATGAGAGAATAGCACTGGGACAGGCTGTATAAAACAGCCTATCCCCGAAAAATCTCCATTTTTCCTATCCTGTCAAAGGCTTCCTTCAGCTTGTCAAGGCCTACTGTGACCGCGATCCTCAAATAGCCTTCACCCTCCGCTCCGAAAGCGTTACCCGGAAGCACAAGTACATGAGCCTCCTTCAATATTCTATCCGCGACCCCTGCAGAGCTTAGCCCTGTCTTCTTTATATTCGGAAACAGATATATGCTTCCCTGGGGGTAAAGTACCGACATGTTGGGAATAGCAGTGATACGCTCATAAGCATAAAAAATACGTTTTCTGTATTCCTCTATCATTGATGGCTGTACCTGAGCCCTCAGCCTCAGGGCATGCAAAGCAGCCCTCTGTGATATGGACGGTGCTGTAAACACATTGTTTTCGTTTATATCCTGCATGGTCTGGATGATATAATCAGGTGCAAGCACATAGCCTATCCTCCAGCCTGTCATTGCGTAATCCTTGGAAAAGCTGCATATGGTTATGGTCCTCTCCTTCATCCCCGGAAGTGTCGCCATGGGTATGAAAGGACTGCCGTAGCTGAAGGCGGTGTAAATATCATCTGCTATTACAATTAGGTCGTATTCACAAGCTATAGCTGCAATTTTCTCCAGGGTATCCCTTGTAAGGCAAGCCCCTGTGGGATTGTTGGGAGAATTGAGGATCATGGCCTTCGTCCTGTTTGTGATCATGGCTCTCAGCCTTTCAGTATCTATCTGGTAATTTTCTTCCTCATATGTCTTCAGCGGGACGGGTATGCCCCGGGCCAGCTTGATCTGCTGAGGATAAGGTGTAAAATACGGCTCGGGGATTATCACCTCATCACCATCGTCAAGTATTGCCTCCATCACCAACCACATGGCATGGCATCCACTGGTCGTGACCATGCATTCATTGATACTGTAAGAATTGCCGTACTGTATCCTGTGATAGCTGCATATCTCTTCCCTCAGCTCCGAATACCCCGAAAACTCCGTATAATGGGTATGACCTTTTAACGCATCCTCAAAGGCAGCGTTGATTATCCTCTCATCGGTATTATAATCAGGATCCCCAAGGCTGAAATTTATCAGATCGTCATACTGTCGCAATAGGGCTCCGCTTTCACCCATCGGCGTGGATATATTATTCCAGTATCTTTTTGAAATGAACTTGCTTTTCATAGGGCTTCCTCCCCTCTTTTATTATTCCCCACATGCTCTCACAAATTCTTTGAACAGCTGCAGGTTCCTGTCATCTGCCTTGTATATGAATTCCGGATGCCACTGTACCGCCCAGACAAATTTTTTTCCCGGCATATAGACTGCCTCGATCATCCCGTCGTCCGCCTCTGCCGCAGCTTTCAGCTGCGAAGATAACCTTTTGATACCCTGGTGATGGTAGCTGTTTACCGCCATGCTATCAACCTCCAGGAGCTTATAAAGGGGTGATCCCCTTTCAATTGTTACTGTATGGACCGGTTTGTCATAAGGGGGCTTCTGACTATGGCTGATCTGTGTGTCTGTACTCAGCTGTGAGGGTATATCCTGATATAGTGCTCCTCCCAACAAAGCGTTGAACAGCTGCAAGCCCCTGCATATCCCCAGGGCAGGCTTGTCCAGCTGCAGCACCCTTCTGAAAAGCAGCTCCTCCATGCAGTCCCTCTCGACACATGGCTTGCCGCAAAAGGCCTCCGGCTTTTCTCCATAGATCTCAGGGCTTACATCCGGACCTCCGGTAAAAAGGAAACCGTCAAAAGCAGCTGCAAAAGAGTTAATAACATCAGGCTCAGAATTCAGGGGCAGCATCACAGGTATCCCTCCTGCCTCCTCTATCCCCTTCATATACCCGGGCAGCATCCAATAGCTTTCCCTTCCTTCATCATATAAAGGTGTAACTCCTATCATCGGCTTTTTCATATATGCCCTCCATACTATCAATCTCGTTTTATAATAATACTCTCTGTCCTGCAATTAATAAGCTTTATAAGATCTTCCGGACTTATCTCGATCTGATGTCCGATTTTGCCTGCACTTATGATAATAGTATCCCGTCCGATGCAAGAGCTGTCCAAAACTGTTTTGTAGTCTTTTTTCATTCCGATGGGCGAGCAGCCTCCGCGGATATATCCAGTAACCTTGTTGATGTCTGCCACCTTTATCATTTCAATTGCCTTTTCGCCCACCGTCCTTGCAGCCGCCTTCAGATCAAGCTCCTCAGCAACAGGAATGACAAAAACAAAGTAGTTACGGCTTGTTCCCTGTGCTACAAGGGTCTTGTAGACCTGCTCGACAGGCTGTCCCATTTTGTTTGCTACCGATATTCCGTCGATCAGGCCGTCACTGTGGTCATAGGTGTATGTATTGTAATGTATGCCTGCCTTATCGAGGATACGCATGGCATTGGTCTTCAGCTTTTCCATTCCAGTCCCTCACTTTATGATTTCTATGTTAAGTTTCTTATGATCCCAGTTTAACCTTTCTACTCAACAGGAATTGTATAGAAGATTCTATTGCATCCTTGATTTATATACCATACCACCTGATTCCCCAGTAAAATAGGGTCGCAATTCGATAGCAGGCCACCGCTTAGTGTCTGGGTCTTTCCCATAGCATTTCCCGAACCATCTATTACTAAATACTTAAAATCGCCTAAGGAATAATCTGAATTAACCAATGAAGAGTTTTTATTACTGTCTTTCTTTATTAATATCTCCTGCCACAAAACCATAAATTTATTCTCATTGATTTTCACCAGCTTGGGAGTACTTGCACATCGGTTGGTTCCTTCATAGTTTGTAATTTTATACTGTTTTACTGCTGTGCCATCAAGCTTGTTTTTGGGAACAACACAAAGTATCGCTTCTCTTTCATAAGCACTGATTCCTTTAAATTTCCCAAAAGCGCTTTGATTCACTGAATTAAGCGCAACAATATAGTTTTGTGACGATATTTCAAAACCGCCAGCTGAAACCCCTGTATAGTTATTACCTGTTTCTCCCGATATCTTGAATAAATCAACCTCAGTATAGTCATTTGTTCCATTTTGTTTATGCAGAACAATGGAACGAGGATAAGCATCCCCATGATCTACGAAAATACATGAATTTCCATCATAACTAACAAACTGATTAAAGGAATGGCTCACATGATTGGGTTGAAATTCTCCCATATCATTCAAAACTGTCATTGTATCTGTGTCAACGATAAGTGTAAGCTGGGACTGATGATGTAGTCCATCCTCTGTTTTGTACCTTAACCGTGAGGTGTGAAAAACAAGTTTGTTCCCGTTCTCAGACATCTTTCCGGCAGAAGCAACAAATGGTTCAACTGTAAAGCTGTCTCCGCCATGTACCGAAACACTGTCCACTCTAGCGAAATCCTTGGTGTACTTTACAATTCTGATGACCTCTTTATTAGCCTCCTCTTCAGGGTTTTCCTGCCCATAGGCAATATAATTGAACTTTTCGCCACTGTAAAAAGCGCCAAAAAGCGGTAGTTCAAAAGCTATGTTTTTTGAACCGACAAGATTATAATTTATATCATATGTTTCTATATTTATACAGCTGTTGCTATCTATTGTATTTTTGTTGATGTCAATTACATCTATTGTACCATCCTTGTTTTCCATTATATATGAGTTTTGTGTACCTGCCCCTATTTCAAAATAATACGAAATACCATTTCCGGCTGGTTCATAGTTTGTTTCTGATTTATGAGCACCCTCAGGAAGCTTGGTAGTAATAAAGATCGAATTCTTTTCTGCATTCCAATCAACATAAAATTGGATTATTTCACTCAGGTCTCTTAAGTTGAAATAGCTGTTATCATTTATTTTATATGCTGTAATGGCAATCGCTTTATTATCAACCAATAAGGTAGAAGCTGCGGGGTATGCAATATCAGTGTCCTGGTAATAACCGTACGATACTTCTTCTTTAGATTTATAGCCCTGTCCCTTGATAATTTCTATTTGCCCTTTTTTACTGCCCGTTATAATGTCAAACTGGCTGCTCGTTCCATTTAACGCTATTGCCAAATCCTTCAGGTTAAAATAGTTACTGCCCTTTATATTATATACTTGTGCATTTGCCCAACCTCCGTTCACATAAACACTGGAACTTGAGATTTTCGCTGTTACTCCATTTTCAGCAAAAACAGTACACAGGCTTGACACTCCAAGTATCATGATGATCAAAACAACACTTATCATCCTTTTCATTGAAATACTTCCTTTCAAAACTATATTATGCGCGTCTGCCATAATGGCAGGGATATATATTAAATTCTATTATTGAAGCAATATTCCTTTATACTTCCCAAAATAATCCTGTGAGTATCCTCCCTCACAGGATGGCAGCTCTTGCTGAGGACACTTTTCATAAAAAAGTGCACCTCCAAATATCAGATCCTCTCTGATATTTGTGGTGCACCTTACGACGCTTGTCTCTATATCCGCACTGTCCCGTGCATCTGTCCGTAGTCCTCCTTGCTGTATGCGCCAACTTTGTGGGTCTTCAACCCCTCCATGTTTTCAAAGGCAGTGGATATCATAAGCTTTATCCTGTTCAACTGATTCACTTCACTGGCTCCGGGGTCATAATCTATGGCAACTATGTTTGTTCCCGGATATACCCTTTTCAGCTCCTTCATCATGCCCTTCCCTGTCACATGATTGGGCAGGCAGGCAAAGGGCTGCATGCAAATGATATTCTTTACCCCGCTGTGTATCAGCTCTACCATTTCACCGGTAAGGAACCAGCCTTCACCGGTCTGGTGCCCCAGAGACACTACAGTAGATGCCCCTTCGGCTATCTCCTTAATGGTCTTGGGCTTATAGAACCTGTAGCTGCCTGAGATCGCATCTATATATGCCTTCCTGTAAAACTCAATGATCTTGATAGCAGTATTTCCAAGTATCTGAGACATTTTGCTTCCCGACAGGTATCTATATTTGTAATCCAGTCCATAGGCACTGTAAAGCAGGAAGTCAGTGAGTCCCGGCATTACTGCCTCTGCTCCCTCTGCTTCTACCAGGTTAACAACATTATTGTTTGCTGTAGGATGGAATTTCACCAGTATTTCCCCTACCAGACCTACCTTTGGTTTTATCTCATTTACTATTTCAAGGCTTTCAAATTCTTTTACCACTTCTCGGATTATAGCCTTGAAGGTCTTCCTATCGGCATACTTCAATGAATCCCTGCATATCTCAGCCCACTTTTCATAAAGCTTGTTTGCTGAGCCTTTTATCCTTTCATAAGGCCGTACCCTGTATAGTACGTTCATCAGCAGATCTCCGTATATCAACCCCATAAAGGCCTTGCTCAGCAAATCAAAGGTCAACTTGAAGCCGGGGTTCTTCTCAATACCCAATGCATTGAGCGATATGACCGGGATCTTCTCAAAGCCCGCATCCCTCAGTGCTTTCCGCAGGAAGCCAATATAGTTGGTCGCCCTGCAGCCGCCGCCTGTCTGTGATATCATCACTGAGGTGTTTTCCAGGTCATACTCTCCGGATTTCAGCGCCTCTATAAGCTGTCCAATAGCTATTATAGCCGGATAGCAGGCATCATTGTTCACATACTTCAACCCTTCATCAACAGCGCCGCTGTCCCTTGAGGGCAATACGACCATATTATAGCCTGACAGCCTGAAGGCTTCCTCCAGGAATTGAAAATGTATGGGAGACAGCTGCGGTACCAGGATGGTATGCTTCTCCTTCATGGCTTTTGTAAAAGGCACCTTCCTGTACCTGTTGTCTATCCGCTTCAGCTCATAGCCATTATTGTCACGCTCGTCCATGGTGGCTTTGAGGGAACGCAGCCTTATCCTTGCTGCACCAAGGTTGTTTCCTTCATCTATCTTTATCGTCGTATATATCTTGGAATTGGCATGCAGTATCTCCTGTACCTGGTCGGTGGTCACGGCATCAAGGCCGCAGCCAAAGGAGTTCAACTGGACCAGTTCCAGGTTCTTCTGTTCTGCCACAAAACTGGCTGCTGCATAAAGCCTTGAATGGTATGCCCACTGATCCACTACCCTAAGGGGCCTTTCCACCTTACCCAGATGGGCTACCGAATCCTCGGTCAATACAGCCATTCCAAGAGAATTTATCATTTCAGGTATGCCATGGTTTATCTGTGGGTCCACATGATACGGCCTACCGGCAAGTACTACACCCTTTATTCCCTTATCCCTGACAAGTTTGAGGGCTTCTTCACCCGCCTTGTGAATATCCCTTTTGAAAGCCTCCAGCTCCTTGTATGCCAGATAGGCGCTCTCCCTTATCTCCATACTGCCTATTTTCAGCGGCTTCAACTCCTCCTGGAGCCTGTCTATCATCCTTTCCTCATCGTCAAGAGGCAGGAAGGGCTTCATAAACAGCACCTTTTCTTCCCTGAGGGCATCTATGTTGTTCTTGACCACCTCAGGATAGGATACTACTATGGGGCAGTTGAAGTGATTATCGGCGTTCTTCTGTTCCTGCAGCTCATGGGTAATGGAAGGATAGAAAATAAACTTCACACCCTTTGATATCAGGTTCATGATATGCCCATGCACCAGCTTGCCCGGATAACATACAGATTCCGATGGTATCGTCTCTATCCCCAGCTCATAAACCTTGTTGGAGGATCTGTCCGACAGCTCCACCCTGAAACCCAGTTCAGTAAAGAATGTGAACCAGAAGGGGTAATCCTCAAACATGTTCAATACTCTGGGTATGCCTACAACTCCTCGTTTGGCCCGGGCCATTTCCAAAGGTTTATATTTGAATAAACGTTTATATTTGTAATCAAACAGGTTTGGCAGGGAATTATGTTCCTTCACCTTGCCAGCTCCTCTTTCACACCTGTTGCCGGATATGAAGCTCTCTCCGTTTCCGAATTTGTTTATGGTGAGCAGGCAGTTGTTGGAGCATAGCCCGCATCTGGATACAACAGTCTCCAGATTAAAATCCATCAGCTTATCTGCACCAAGAAGACTTGTGCTGTGGCTTTCCAGATATCTTTCCTTTGAGATAAGCGCAGCTCCAAAGGCTCCCATTATTCCGGAGATATCTGGCCTTATGGCTTCTCTGCCTGACAATATTTCAAAGCTTCTGAGCACGGCATCGTTGTAGAAGGTGCCTCCCTGTACAACGATCCGTTCTCCCAGCTCCTCAGGGCTCTTTACCTTTATTACCTTGAAAAGCGCATTCTTTATGACAGAATAGGACAGCCCGGCGGAGATATCTCCTACTGCCGCCCCTTCCTTTTGCGCCTGTTTGACCCTTGAGTTCATGAATACCGTACACCTTGAACCAAGGTCCACGGGTCTTTCCGCAGCCAAAGCTTCCTCAGCAAAGGTGCCTATGGTCATATCCAGGGAGCTGGCAAAGGTATCCAGAAATGAGCCGCAGCCTGACGAACAAGCTTCGTTCAAAAGGATACTCTCTATGACTCCATCCTTGATTTTCAGGCATTTCATATCCTGTCCGCCTATATCCAATATGAAGTCCACACCCGGGCAGAAAAACTCTGCAGCCTTGTAGTGTGCTACTGTTTCTATCTCCCCTATGTCGATATTTAGTGCTGCTTTAAGCAAGCCCTCCCCATAGCCGGTTACAGTTGAATTCACTATCCTGGCCTTTTGCGGCATAAGGGCATAAAGCTCCTTCAGCGCCCTGACCGTTGATTTTAGAGGACTTCCCTCGTTACTTCCGTAATAGGTGTACAACAATGAGCCCTCACCGTCGATAAGTGCTATTTTTGTTGTGGTGGACCCTGCATCTATACCAAGGAAGCAGTCCCCCTCAAAGCTCGATAGTTCACATCTTTTTACTGCGCTTTTTGAATGCCTGATTTTAAAGGCCTGATACTGCTCCTCGCCGGTGAATAGAGGTGCAAGCCTTGCAGTTTCACCGCTTGATATAACTCCATGATCCTCAAGTCTGCCTATCAGTTCCCCGAAGGATATACTATCCTCTTCAAAGGAGGATAGTGCTGCTCCGATAGCTACATAGAGCTGTGAATTCTCCGGGAATATCACCTGGTCATCGGTTAGCTTCAGAGTCTCTATAAAACGTTTCCTTAATTCAGGCAGAAAAGAAAGTGGTCCTCCAAGAAAAGCCACATTACCCTTTATCGGCCTTCCACAGGCTAACCCGCTTATAGTCTGTATGACCACAGCCTGAAGCACCGATACTGCCACATCTTCCTTGGCAACTCCCTCATTGAGCAGGGGCTGCACGTCTGTTTTTGCAAATACCCCGCACCTGGCAGCTATCGGATATATCACCTTGTACTTCCCCGCCAGTTCATTAAGCCCTGCCGCATCCACCTTCAGAAGGGTGGCCATCTGGTCTATAAAAGAACCTGTGCCGCCGGCACAAGTACCGTTCATTCTCTGTTCTATTCCATCAGTAAAATAAGTGATCTTTGCATCCTCACCACCAAGCTCTATGGCCACATCCGTTTCCGGATAATAGGTCTTGATGGCTTTTGTGGCAGCGACCACCTCTTGTATAAATGCAACGCCCATGCTGTTCGCAATATTCATCCCGCCTGAGCCGGTGATCGTCACAGTAAGCTGCTCATCCTTAAGTGTTTTGTATGCATTATGAAGCATCTGCAGGAGTTTGTTCCGGATATCTGCATAATGCCTTTCATACCTGCTATAAACTATATCCTCGTTATCATTCAATATAACTACCTTAACTGTGGTAGAACCTATGTCGATACCTAAATGAAATAACTTATTCATATACGCCACAGCGATGAGCTGCGTCCACCTCCAAGGTACTCAGATTAAAATCAGGACATTGTAATCATTCAAGTACGCCCTCTGCGTACTTGCGCGCCGATTTCGTATCTCACGAAGTGAGATAATCTTCCTTGCGAAATCGTGTGCATCCGCCGGAGGCTATACCACCAATGGAGGCAATCTCCACTGATGGTATTTGCTCTTTATACATACTATGGACATTATGTTGATTAAATGCTTATAAGCATATTATAATGTGTGTATGCAATAAAGCAATAGACAACAGTTTTCAGCTTGTTGATTAATCAACATTATTTTGGTATATGTTAATTATAATCCAATTTTCCCAAAAAAGAAATGGAAAAAGGAGAAGCAGTATATGCTGAAAGCACCTGACGACAGGCGTGCAGTGCGTACGAGACGAATGATACGCAGCGCTTTATCCGAGCTTATCGAGGAAAAAGGCTTCAACAACATATCTATCACTGATCTTTGCACCAGGGCTGATATAAACAGGGGAACCTTCTATCTGCACTACACTGATAAATATGATATGTTGGAACAAGTAGAAAACGAGGTTATACAGGAGCTTAACGAAGCAGTAAAAACCGCGGGCTATGTAAACATCAATATCATGGAGTCCCTGAGCCATCTTGATCCTGCAGAAATGGCAATGCCTTTCATGGTCAAGATTTTCGAATACATCCGAGAAAACTCCAAGTTCTTCAAGGCTATTCTCAGCTCAAAGGGTGACCCTAAATTTCATATAAAGATAAAAAAGCTAATAGAAACCAATTTCTTTGAAAAAAATCCTCCCAATTCCTTTAATAAGGATAATATGCTTGTCCCTATGGAATACTTCGTTTCCTATGTACTGTCGGCTCACCTCGGTGTGATCCAGCAATGGCTGAACAGCGGAATGGACAGATCTCCCGAGGAAATGACCTTGATATTATCAAGGATGTTCCTGCTAGGACCCTTTAAGACAGCAGGAAGCAGACAATAAATAGCAAGAGCATGTGATGCTCCGCTCATTATACCTACTTCAGGCCTGCTGAAATCTTTATATTTGCCAGATGCACAGCATCAACGGCTCCATCTACATGCTTGGTGCTGTTCAGGAAGTGTATGTCAAAATGACCATCCATTCCATTGTTCTTTATCCAGTCAAAGTTTGTTCCCGCTCCATAGTTGTCGCTTCTCCAGCTTGTCCATACTGCGGCGGCGGCGTTGTCATTTCCTGCATGAGGCATTCCACTCATACTTGCAGCTATCTTTCTTCCATTATACTTTATAAGTACCGGCCTTTTTGACCAACTGAAGCTTCCTCCCCAAATGGCTTTCATCTTTGATGTGTCTTCGGTGGTAAGCGTTTCACAATCTGCATGATATGCACCTGTTGTGCGCCTTGAAAAAAATGATTTTCCTGTATAAAAGTCCACTACCTCAAAATCAGTTCCTATTGGTAATACATACTGTGCCTCTGTCCACCAGTCCAAAGCTTCTCCATACTGCGGTCCCGCAGTGCTTTTCACAGGTACGTTGTGTACAGGTATCTTCAAAATATCACCAGGGTTGACCCGCGAGGATTCTGTCAGGTTATTGGCTTTCAGCAGCTCGTTCAGTGTGATTCCGAATTTGTTGGCAATGTTCCAGAGAATATCGCCCTTTTGTACAGTGTAGCTTTTGAAGGTTATGTATGGTCCTGTACTTGGTGCCGGTGTTGTTGTACCGCCGCCTATAGGTATTTTTATCTGCTGTCCTATATACAGGTATGAGCTTTCATTTGCACCGTTCAGGCTCAGAAGAGTATTGATGCTGACACCGAATTTCTGGCTAACTTTCCAGTAAGTATCCCCAGATACTACAGTGTACATGGTATACTGCGGAACAGCAATCACCTGTCCGACATTCAG
>CAZNMO010000001.1:46852-67196 GCA_964574195.1 uncultured Clostridiaceae bacterium
CTGCCATAAGGTTCGTTATGGGCACATTGAGCTTCTGGCTGATCAACCAGTAGGTATCACCGCTCTGTACAGTATAGGTTGAACCTGCAGCATATATCCCGGTCGTGCTTCCCAATATTATGCTTGTACTAAGAATTCCTATTATCAAAAGCTTCTTAAAAAACATATTGTTTACCTCCCACCATATTTTATACTTTAATAGCTTTTTATCGCATGGTTTACATAATGGAAACAATTCGCCATAAACCTAAAAAACCATTTATGTAATTTATGGTGGGATATCCACAGGGTACTAAAGCATTGAGCCAAGCGCCTTGAAATATTGACAGCATACAACGTCGAGCATATAATTGGCTTAAATGGAACTATGAGGAGGTTTAACATGTCAGACAATCTGGATATTCGAGATATAATGCGCTCTCAACTGAACGACAAGGCATTGTTCGGGCAGGCCTGTACCTTTGCCTGTGACTACATGGACAAGGTATCTGAACGGTCTGTTATACCATCAGAAAGAGCCATCAAAAACCTGGAGGTATTTAACGAGCCTCTTCCCGAGCAGCCGGGCGATGCTGCTGAGATCCTCTGTATGCTTCATGAGTACGGCTCTCCTGCTACAATGGCACAAACAGCAGGAAGATATTTTGGTTTTGTCAACGGCAGCTTCACTCCTGCAGCCCTTGCTGCTAAATGGCTGTCCGACGTTTGGGATCAGAATGCAGCCTTGTATGTTATCTCTCCTATAGCATCCCAACTGGAGGCAGTATGTGAAAAATGGATGGCAGAGCTGCTTGGACTGCCGGAAGGGACTGCAGCAGGCTTTGTTAGCGGCACATCAATTGCAACGGCCTGTGGGATCGCAGCAGGCCGCAATGAAATCCTGAGACGTCAGGGCTGGGACGCTGCTGCTCAAGGACTGTTCGGAGCTCCTCCCATTCGGGTAGTTGTTGGAGAGCAGGCTCATGCGACAGTCTTCAAAGCCCTTGCTCTTCTGGGTCTTGGAAAGGATCGTGTGGAAAAAGTGCCCGTGGACGGACAGGGGCGCATGCTTCCTGATAAGCTGCCGAAGCTGGACAGCAATACGCTGCTGATACTTCAGGCCGGCAATGTCAATTCAGGGGCTTTCGATCCCATGGATGAGCTTTGTGAGCAAGCCCAGGAGGCCGGTGCATGGGTACATGTGGACGGAGCCTTCGGCTTATGGGCGGCAGCATCGGAAAACAAATGCCACCTTACAAAGGGAATTGAAAAGGCCGATTCCTGGTCTGTGGATGGGCACAAGACATTGAATACGCCTTACGACAGCGGCATAGTCCTTTGCAAGGACCGGGATGCTCTTATCAGTGCCCTGCAGGCATCCGGATCGTATATTCTATATAGCGACAAAAGGGACGGAATGCTTTACACTCCTGAAATGTCAAGACGTGCACGAGGAATTGAGCTTTGGGCAACGTTGAAATTCTTTGGAAGAAGCGGAGTCCAGGAGCTGGTGGACGGACTCTGCGATAGGGCGGTGCAATTTGCGGGGCTGCTATCTGAAAAGGGCTTCCGTGTTCTTAACGAAGTAGTTTTCAATCAGGTGCTGGTGGCCTGTGATTCTCCCGATGAGACAAAAGCAGTCCTGGAAAACCTTCAGAGATCCGGTGAATGCTGGTGCGGGGGAGCTACATGGAAGGGTGAGTCGGTGATAAGGATAAGCGTATGCTCCTGGGCTACTACTCCCCAGGATGTGGAAAGGTCTGCAGCGGCTTTTGAAGCTGCAAGGAGTCAGGTGAAGAAGTAAAAGATCCTTCGCTCTACTCAGGATGATGCTAAACTGTCATCCTGAGTGAAACGAAGGATCTTACTTTCAAAGTCCCTTCATGAACTCCGATAGCTTCTCCAAGCCTTGCTCAAGAGTTTCCGTTGAGCAGGCATAGCCTATCCTGGCGCATTTATCCAGCTCAAAGCAGGAGCCGGGGGTCAGCAGCACTCCATACCTCTTCATCAGCAATACGCAGAATTCCCTTGAGCTTATTGCTGCATCAAAGTATAACAGTGCTGTAGTGCCTGCCTTTGGTTTCACATAGGATATGTGGGGCTCGTTGCTGACCCACCTGTCAAGGATCTCCAGGTTCCTGGCAACCATAGCCCTGTTCCTTTCCAGAAGCTTATCCGCATGCTTCAGTGCCAGCCCTGCAAATATCTCATCCAGCATCCCGCAGCTTATGGTATTATAGTCTCTATGCTCGAAGCACCTGGCTATTATCTCCTCCGAGGCCGCGATCCAACCCAGCCTCAAACCGGCCAGTGAAAATACCTTGGACATGCTGCTTGTACTGATGCCCCTTTCATATATATCAACAATAGACTTGCTATATCCTTCCTTTGACAGACCCCTGTACACCTCGTCACAAAGAACATACGCACCGACACTCTCTGCGACCTCAGCAATGGCTTTGAGTGTTCCCTCAGGTATCAATGCTCCGGTAGGATTGTTGGGATTGTTTATACATATCACCTTTGTACTGCTGTTTACCAAGCCCTTCAGTTCCTCAAGATCAGGGAGGAAGTCATTCTCAGGCCTCAGCTTCAGAAGCTTTACCTCCGCTCCATAGGACTCGGGTATAGAGTAAAGCTGCTGGTAGGTTGGAAGCACCGATATAACCCTATCTCCCGGTTCTACCAGAGTGTACAGCGCCAGGTGATTGGCTCCGATTGCACCGTGCGTGGTGAGGATGTTCCCGGGCTTCAGGTTTTCATATAGCCGGCATATGCCTTCCTTGAACTCAGGAGAACCGGATATATGCCCATAGGTCAGCCTCTTGTCCATCACCTTTTCCATAAATTCCTGCTGATCCTCACCGGACAACGTCAGAAGCTCCTTCAGAGTAATTGAATGTACACAAGTCTCACCGATATTGTATATTGCATCGTCCTCAAATTCATTCATCCACTGCTCTACTTTGAAAGGTTTGATTATCATAATGCTTCCTCCTCAAAATACAATATGATTTGCGGCGGATAAACACTAATGTAGATCGTTCCGCCGCAAAGGAAATCAATGTAACACAAATCTGTTTCAGCAGAGCTTAAACAGATTTTGTTTAGTTCCTATTACTACTATTATTACACAACTTTGCCTTATCAGTCCATATTAACAGCATGTCCTTTTGTGTCAATCTTCGGGTAAAGCTCCAAGAAACTGCCATGTCCATACAATGCTACACAATTTCTCAATTAATCCGATAAATCTCCTGAGCAAGTATATCCAGATAACCCGCTGCAATTCAAAATAGTCCTGAGGGGCCTTTCTGTTTCAACCTTATATTTACAAATATGTATTATAATACTATACTATATGGCATAATCACCTTATATAATTACATAGACGTATTGTAGTAAAGGGCGGAATGATTGTATGGATTGTCTTTATGATACAGTTATCGCACAGGTACCCGGGGTCCCAAAGGACAAGGTTGAGTTCTCTTCAACCAATAATCTGGCTGTGGTAAAAACCACTTATATACCTGCCCGTGAAGGCAAATTTTATGACTATCATTTTATAATAACCATACAGAATACCCCTCCGATCATCGTAGATAACAAGGAATATCCTCTGAAACAAAATTCTGTGTTTTCCAGCAATCCCAATCAGCTGCACAAGCCTGTAGATACTGGAAATACAAGCTGTCTGTTCCTTGGACTCTTCATAGAAAAAGCCTTCCTTAGGGAAACATCAAAGACATTATTCAAATCCGGGGACCTGCAATTTGACAATAAGTGCTTCATTCTTACCCCTCAGACAAAAGGCCTCCTGTACTCATTTATTGAGGAGTCAAGTACGAGACAGCTTGGAAATGAGCTCTTCCTTCAGGCCCTCAGTATTCAGATAGCAGTAAAGATACTTAGGGAGGGAAATCATAATCTGAACAATTTTCCCTTGATGATAAATGAGTATTCTGACAAAAAATGCATAAACAAGGCTATAGATTTCTTAATGTCCAATTACAACAATACCATTACCCTGGAGGATTTAGCCAGTGAGGTCAATTACAGTCCCTTCTATTTCTTGAGGATATTCAAGCAAAGCACAGGGATGACCCCCTTTGAATTTCTGCTTGAAATAAAGCTTGAAAAGGCTAAAAGCCTTCTTAAGCATACGGATTTTTCCATGACAGAAATATGCTATTTAAGCGGCTTCACCAGTACCAGCTATTTTGCCCAGGCTTTTAAAAGAAAAACGGGGGTCTCTCCTACCAATTATAAAAAGAATATATAAATGAAAAACACTTCACATTTGCCGCAGATGCTGAATCTGTGACAAGCATGAAGTGTTTTTGTTTATTGCAGTACTTCTGCAGTATCGTTCCTGAAGGAAGGCTCACCTATTACTATTTTCTCCGCCGAACCTACATTTGTGAATATAAATAACTTATCAAGACTGCTTATATCAATATCCACTTCTATTGTTTCCCCTGGTTTTAGGATAATGCTCTTCAGCACCAGGCCTTCCTTGTCATTTTTTCTGAAATCCATGGCAAGCTCCTTTTTCGCTGTCTCATCCAGGAATACCGATGCAGTAAACCGCTTGTATTTGCCTGCCGGCTTCAGATAGCAGCCGAAATAGACACTTGACATCGGTTTATTGTTTGTTATTCCCCATTTGTATGAAGCAGCAGCAGTTGAAAGAGTTTGAACATCCGTTGTCAGTATTGTCCTTGAATAATCCTCGTACATGCTTGCTTCATTTACAGGAGTGACCTGTGTCCTTCCACCCAGCCAAACCGTTTTAGTGGGAGCGTCATATTCTACCGCAACACCGAGGGCATCGGCCAGTGCACGGACCGGAAGATAAGTCTTCCCATTGTAAACCAGAGGCTTTATATAGGTACCGTCATTCTCCTTTGGAATTAAGTCTTTTCCAAACAGCTTCAATTTTATGCTGTTGGATAATACCGCCTTGACCTCCAGATCCAGTGGCTCAGCCGCAGTAATGATAACAGCCGATAGAAGCAGGCATACCATAAAGCCTGCCATAAACATTTTAAGATTCTTTTTCATATTTATCCTCCCTTATATTTTGAATTTTTTAATATTAATACATCAGGAATGTACTGACCACCGCATCCAGCACTGCTGCGGTCTGTTCTACAGTCATGACTTCTGATGGCTTAAGGGAACTGCCTGTAAAGCTGTTTAAAAGACCGATAGTAGCCATTGATCGGATCACACCCTTTGACCCTGCTGCCAGCTTTGATGTGTCCTTGAAGGATTTGCTCCCTTCCTCGTCTCCTCTTAGGGCTTCAGTCCCCAGCATGGTGTTAAGTGCATTATATATCATGCAACACGCCTGTTCCCGGTCAAGCTGCAGATCGGGATTATATTCCCCACCTTCTTCCGCATTTATTATACCTGCCTCAAAGGCTGCAGATATGTGTGAACCATATTTGTAGGAGGCACCTACGGCACTGAAATGGGAGGCATTGGCTGATGCCTTCAATCCAAACAGCCTTGATAGACAGGCAGTCAGCTCTCCCTTGGTTATTGCCCTGTTGACAGGGAATTTGTTCCCCTTCTCAAGGCTCATGATATCCATGGCGATCATGTTCCTGACCGCAGGCAGCGCCCAAGAGGGAATTGACTTCTCATTTGATATGGTTCCCTTTATATATGAGCTTTTACCGTATCTGCTCTTAAGCTGCTCCAGGGATGACATGACATCGATGTCAGGGTGTACCAGCAAGCCCTCCTTTTCCTTCAGGAGATTGGCGATAAAATCCTCATCTCTGGGAGATTCTTTTCCCGTATGGTCTCTACATCCATTGTGACTAAAATCATAGCCATATGCAGGGGGAATATCATAGTTTGCCCCTTCATACTCATAACTCGCAATGACCCATAGATATCCATGATTCCTGATTCCAGCTGCATTGTATATATCAAAGCCGTCGCCATGGCTTTTAGTATCATTATAATCTGCCCCTATCTGTTTCCACTTGATCTGGTTTTCTTCATTAAAAGGAGGCAATACCCCGCTGTCATTTATCTGTTTTACCAGAATACCGCCATAATCAACACTTTTTTTCTTAAAAATATCACTGATCGGAGAGACTTTTTCTCCAGTCTTTATTTCACTTGCTGATATATTGTTGTTAATATCAATATCAGTTGTTGCAATATCCTGGGTATTGTTAGCCATATTTCCCACAGCTGCAACACAATTTCTTTCTATTCATTCAGACCAAGCAAGACAAAAACTTTATATTGACTTTATATTGTATATGTAAACCAAATATGCTATACTAAGCTCTATAAAAATAAAATATATTCTCTGTTAGAGGGGAGTAACTGCCTGATAAAGGTGATTAAGTCAACAACCGGTATGATGTAGCTCTGCCTGGCTTAATCCTTTGTAAGTCAAAGAGTAAGACCTTTAGCAAAATTTTATCTGCGGGTAAAATTATGCTAAAGGTTTTTTGTATAGGAATTCATACGATATAAATACAATATGCTCATCTTCTGGAGTACAAATGGAGATAATTAAACTATATGATTTGCTGCGGATATAGAACTCATTATATTTACGGCTAATTCTTGAAGCGAACTCTTATATTAAAATATTACACCAAATTTCTAATTGGATGAATGGAGCGTGAATGTTTATGTGGTTTTCAAAATCACGGGAAGAAGTACTGAAGGAGTTCAATGTAACTCCCTCAACCGGCCTTTCAAGCGAAGAAGCAAAACTGAGGCTGGAGAAATATGGGGAAAACAAGCTTAAGGGCAAGCCGAAAAAGAGCTTGATCTCACTATTTCTTTCACAGCTGAAAGATATGCTCATATACGTATTGCTAGGTGCTACTGTAATAACTATAGCCATCGGCGAATACGTGGATGCAATCATTATTCTTTCTGTTGTGGTTTTAAATGCGGTTATCGGAGTTGTTCAGGAGTATAAAGCCGAAAAGGCAATTGAAGCGCTTCAGAAAATGACCACTCCCAAAGCTCTGGTAAGACGTGACGGTGAGGTCAAGGAGGTCAATTCCGAAGCAATCGTACCCGGAGATATAGTCATTATTGATGCGGGCAGATATATACCCGCCGACCTCAGGCTTATAGAGAGTGTGAACCTTCAGATCGAAGAATCGGCCCTCACAGGTGAATCAGTGCCTACAGACAAGGATGCACAATCACTTTTTGAAGATCCGAAGACACCCATAGGCGATCTTTCCAATACGGCTTTTATGTCCACATTAGCCACTTACGGAAGAGGAGAAGGCATCGTAGTAGCAACAGCAATGGAAACTGAGATCGGTAAAATAGCCAAGATCCTGGATGAGGATAACGATGAAATGACCCCGCTGCAAAAGCGACTGGATGAGCTTGGACGTGTCCTTGGTTTCATTGCCATCGGAATATGTGTATTTATATTCGTAATTGCATTGTTCCAGAAAAGAGACCTGTTCGAAATGTTCCTGACTGCAATAAGCCTTGCAGTCGCAGCAATCCCCGAAGGTCTGGCAGCTATAGTGGCTATCGTGTTGGCTCTTGGTGTTACAAGAATGTCCAAGATCAACGCCATCGTCAAGAAGCTTCCGGCAGTTGAAACACTTGGCAGCGTAAATGTAATCTGTTCAGACAAGACCGGTACGCTGACCCAGAACAAGATGACTGTAGTAAAACACTACACACTGAATAAACTGAAGGATCTGCCTACCTCTGAGACCAGCTTCCAGGCGGATGCGGATGAAGCCGAACTGATAAGATCCTTCGTGCTTTGCTCTGACGCTACATATGAAAATGGTGAGGGCACCGGAGACCCGACCGAAATAGCTCTTGTTGTGATGGGTGACAAGTACGGCCTCAGAAAAAAGGATTTGAATGTAAAGCATGCCCGAGTTGCGGAGAAGCCCTTTGACTCGGATAGAAAGCTTATGTCGACCTTGAATGAAGAAGGCAGCGGCTATAGAGTCCATACAAAAGGTGCCATTGACAACATACTGAAGATATCAAGCCACGTGCTGCTTGACGGTAAGGTACAACCCTTGACGGAGCACATGAAAACTACCTTCCTCCAAGTTGCAGAAGAAATGTCCGACAGTGCATTAAGGGTACTGGGTGCTGCTTATAAGGATGTGAAGGGAATAATAACACCGGAGGAAATGGAATGTGACCTTACTGTTATTGGCTTTGTAGGCATGATCGACCCTCCAAGACTTGAGGTCAAGGATTCGATCAGAGAAGCAAAAACCGCAGGTATCACACCGGTCATGATAACAGGCGATCATAAGAATACAGCCGTAGCCATCGCCAAGGAGCTGGGAATCGCAGAATCCATAAAGCAGAGCCTTACAGGCGCTGAGATCGACGATTTGTCCGATGAGGAATTCTCAAGGAGGATCAACGATTATCGAGTATTTGCGAGAGTATCTCCGGAGCACAAGGTTAAGATCGTAAGAGCCTTTAAAGCTCAAGGCAATATCGTATCAATGACAGGAGACGGTGTAAACGACGCACCTTCTCTGAAGTATGCCGATATAGGTGTTGCAATGGGCATAACCGGAACGGACGTTTCCAAGGGTGCCAGTGACATGATACTGACTGATGACAACTTTACTACAATCGTGCATGCAATAGAAGAAGGCAGGAATATATACAACAATATCAAAAAGTCGGTTATCTTCCTCTTAGCCTGCAACCTGGGCGAAGTTGTTTCGATATTTGCATCCATACTTTTCGGCTGGCCGGTGCCGCTGCTTCCTACACAGATACTGTGGATGAACCTTATCACCGATACACTGCCGGCTTTAGCTCTTGGAGTGGATCCCGGCGACAAGGATGTAATGAAGAAAAAACCAAGGGACCCAAAGGAAAGCTTCTTTGCAAAAGGTTCCGGTGTAAGAGCAGTCATAGGCGGCATGCTGATCGGAATACTTACCCTTGCAGCCTTCTATCTGGGCTTACATGAAAAGGGCTTCAGCCTGGGTTCAGCCAATATACCTGAAGAAGCCATCACTTATGCAAGAACAATGGCCTTCGTTGTAATTGTTGCTTCACAGCTGTTCTTCTCATTGACCATGAGGAATTCCAGCAAGTCGGTATTCAAGATCGGCTTGTTTACAAACAAGTATCTGGTCGGCGCCATCATTGTTGGCTTCATACTCCAGTTCGGTGTCATATCGGTGCCATTCCTCGCCAATGCCTTCAAGGTGCATAACCTTAGCATATGGGATTGGGATATAGTTATAGGCCTGGCTTTGGTTCCGCTGATCGTAAATGAATTGATCAAAAAGTTCACAAACGTGTTGGGCAAGGAGTCCTAAACTTAAAGCCATAAAAAAGCTGCCGGTAAACCTTCAAAGGTTTTCCGGCAGCTTTCATACTTTTATTATACTATTTCAATTCCTTCTTCTGTTATCCTTATTCTTCGTTCCTTCAGCAGCTTGCCAACTGCACGTTTGAAGGCACTTTTGCTCATTTTGAGCTGCTTGTTTATCTCCTCAGGGCTGCTGTCGTCATTTAGTGAAAGTTTTCCATTATTGGACACTATTTTTTCATAAATGATCTCGGCATCATCGCCCATCTGGTTATAAGCCTCTTTTCTGAGGCTCAATTCAAGCTTTCCATCTTCCCTGACCTTTTTTATCCTGACCTCAACCACATCACCGCACTTATGATCTCCGTAGAGCTCCTTCCTGGGTATCATCCCACTGTATTTGTTCTCAACAGCCACAAATGCCCCCAAGTCATCCTTTATCTGATATATAGTCCCATTGACACGTTCATTTCCCTTGTAAGGCGATACGTCACTGAGAAGCTTGTATACATCCATGGTGGCGCATAATCTCTTGCTTTTGTCTATATACAAGCCTACCAGGTATTCCCTATCCTTCTTGACCTCACAGGTCTGTTCCTTGAAAGGCAGCAAAAGATCCTTATCCAGACCCCAATCCATGAAGGCTCCTATCTTGGTGTTCTCAACCACCCTGAGGGGAGCAAATTCCCCCCTTGTGATTTTAGGCCTTTTGGTCGTAGCTATGATCCTGTCTTCAGAATCCTTATAGATAAATACCTCTATTTCTTCTCCGGCTTCGATGCCTTCCGGCATCTGGTTCTTGGGCAGCAGGACCTCATCCTGCTCAATTCCCTCATGGTTATTCAGGAATGCCCCTATCTTGGTCAGTCTTATGACCGTAAGCTTTTGCATTTTACCTAATTCTATCATTTCATATCATCCTTTGATCATTTATCATAGTATATAATTCCTCTTACTGTATAATTTATTATATCATTATGATATGAGCAAGGCAAAAACTTCCACAGGATGCAAAGCATGCCTTTCTGCAGCTAGCTCAGACACCTGATGATTAAGTTGATGCATTAAAGAAAAACAGAAATACAGTGAACAGCGAAAGCCTTCATATATGCAGCAGTAGATAAAATTGAGCTGAAAAGTCAGTCTAGTCAGCTCAATCTTATATTTTGAATGGGGAACTTCTTGTGTAACCATGCTCTTTAAGCTTTATCTTACACTATGGTTTATATTTAGTATATGCGTCTACGCCTGAAGAAGAGACGCCTTAGGAGCAGCAGGAGAAGAACGGATCCCAGGAATCCTCTGAAGCCTTGATTTCCAAATCCTAAATAGTTGCCGCCCATATCATATAACCTGTAGTCATCACTGTAGTATCCAATTGGACTTCCATCCATTGCATATACATATCTATTGTCTACATATGCCATAGGATTGGAATATCTATCGTAAACGACAGAGCCATCTGTATAGCCTTCAACACCCCAACGGCTGTTATATATTACATCACCGTCAACGTAACCTTGAAGTAATCCTTGAGAATCATATACATGCTCCAACATCTCACCCCCCTTTATTTTCTATTTGCTGAAATGGAAGAAATCTTATTCCCCTATCATTAATATGTGGCATGTACACTTTTGGTTAATGCCTGTCTGAGCGTTGGAGCTTCTTTGTAAGGTAAAATTTGCAGTGAATACAAAAGATAGGCACTTCAAATGAATGCCTATCTTTAGAAACACTATGGGATTATGCACTTGATACCATCATGCTACGCCAGTTCTATCAGAAGCTGCCCCGCTTGTATCTGCTGCCCTTCCTTCACATGTATCTTTTCTACCCTGCTCGCCTTAGGTGCAACGATATTTGTCTCCATCTTCATCGCCTCTATTACTATCAGACTCTGTTTGTCATTGACAGTATCCCCTTCCTGGACCAGTATCTTAGAAACAACTCCCGGAATGGAAGCACCTATTTCATTTATGTCATTGGGATTTGCCATCAGTGCCTGATCTATCTTATTCCTTTCCCCATAGGCCTTGTCAAATATCTTGATTTCTCTTCTGTTTCCATTTATCTCAAATACTACTGTTACATTTCCCTCATGATCCACCTTCTGCATATCTATCAGCTTTACGATCATTATCTTGCCTTCTTCCAGCTCTATCTCGCAGGTCTCACCCTCCCTCAGTCCGTAGAAGAATACATGGCTCTCAAGATTGCTCAGATCTCCGTATTCGTTTATAAACTTCAGATAGTCCTTATATACCTTTGGATATAGTACATAGCTGAGTATGTTCCTTATATTTGGCTCATCATGGAAGTCTTCAGATAGCTTTTGGGATACCTCCTGAAAATCTACCGGTTCTAAAATTTCTCCCGGCCTTACCGTAATAGGCTTTTCACCCTTCAATACCAGCTTTTGAAGCTCTTTTGGAAAACCTCCCACCGGCTGCCCCATCATTCCCTTGAAATATGACACTGCTGAATCAGGATAATTGAGATTGCTGCCCTTCTCCAATATATTGTCCTTGGTCAGGCCGTTTTGAACCATGAATATTGCCAGATCCCCTACCACCTTTGAGGAAGGCGTTACCTTGACAATATCCCCCAGCATTTCATTGACGTCCTTGTACATGAGCTTGACCTCATTGAACAGATGTGCCATACCGAAGCTCTCGACCTGGGACCTGAGGTTGGAATACTGTCCTCCTGGGATCTCGTACCGGTATATCTCCGCGGTACCTGATTTCAACCCTGACTCAAAGGGCTCATATATCTTCCTGGCATCATGCCAGTAATCACTCAGCTTCTGGATATCATCCAGCTCTATACCCGTAGCCCTGTCTGTGTTTTCAAGGGCTGCAACTATGGAGTTCAGTGCCGGCTGACTCGTCAGTCCAGCCATGGAATTGAAGGATGCGTCTACTATATCCACTCCTGCACTTGCAGCCATCATTACCGAAGCAATACCATTGCCACTGGTGTCATGGGTATGCAGGTGTATTGGTATAGAAACATACTGCTTCAGTGTCTCGATCAGTTTCTTTGCCGCATAGGGCTTGAGGAGTCCTGCCATATCCTTTATTGCCAGTATATGAGCTCCCATACGTTCTATCTCCATTGCTGTATCAACATAGTACTGCAGATTGTATTTTTCTCTTTTTTCATCCAGTATATCTCCGGTATAGCATATCGATACCTCGGCCACCTTTCCTGACTTGAGGGCCTCATCTACCGCTACCTCCATTCCCTTCAGCCAGTTCAACGAATCGAATATCCTGAATATATCAATGCCCTGTATGGCTGATTCCCTGATGAATTCCCTTATGACATTATCCGGGTAATTGGTATATCCTACAGCATTTGAGCCCCTTACGAGCATCTGGAACAGAGCATTTGGTATCTTGCTCCTGAGTGACTGCAGCCGCCTCCAGGGTGACTCCTTCAGGAACCTGTAGCTGACATCAAAGGTGGCCCCGCCCCACATTTCCAGAGAAAACAGGTCCTTTGCCAGCACAGAAGTAGCTTCTGATATCTTGAGTATATCCTTTGTCCTAAGCCTTGTGGCAACGAGAGACTGGTGAGCATCCCTGAAGGTGGTATCTGTAACAAGAAGCTTGTTCTGTGATTTTACCCACTCAAGCAGCCCGCTTACGCCTTTTTCATCAAGTATCTGCTTTGTTCCTGTCAGGTTATCCGGCCTGATGACCTGAGGGACATGGGGTATATCAAAATCCTTCTTGGTGTCCTTTATTTCATTTACCAGCTTTTCACCGATAAATGTTATTATTTTGGTTTCCTTGTCTTTTTTAGGCCTGATATTGAAAAGCTCCGGTGTTTCATCTATGAATCCGGTGGTGCATTCTCCGCTCAAAAATGTTGGATGATTAAGAACATTTATTATAAAATCCTCGTTGGTCTTGACCCCCTTTACAGAAAGCTCCTTTATGGAGCGAGATGCCTTTCTGACCGCATCCTCAAAGGTCCTTGACCAGGAAACCACCTTTACCAGCAGAGAATCATAATAAGGCGTTATGGTGGAACCAGTATAGCCATTCCCACCATCCAGTCTTATCCCAAAGCCTGAGCCGGTCCTATACTCTGTGATTTTGCCGGTATCAGGAGCAAAATTGTTGGAAGGATCCTCGGTAGTTATTCTACACTGAATTGCATAGCCTTTTTTCTCTATAGCCTGCTGTGAGCTTATCCCTATCTCAGGTGAATCCAACGAATAGCCCTGGGCAATGAGAAGCTGGCTTTGAACAATGTCAATGCCGGTGATCATTTCTGTTACTGTATGCTCAACCTGAATCCTGGGATTCATCTCGATAAAGTAATGCTGTCCGGAGCTGTCGACCAGGAATTCTATAGTCCCGGCACTCTGATATCTCAACTGCCTTGCTATCTTTAAGGCATCCTCACAGATGGCCTTTCTCTGCGTTTCTGTTATCGACAGGGCAGGAGCAAATTCCACCAGCTTCTGATGCCTCCTCTGTATGGAGCAATCCCTTTCAAAAAGATGCACTATGTTTCCGTGCATATCTCCCAGCAGTTGAACTTCAATATGCTTGGGCTTATCGAGATATTTCTCGATAAATACCGCATCATTCCCGAAAGCCTTTCTGGCCTCACTCCTTGCACTCCGATAGGAATTCACAAATTCATCTTCCTCGTAAACGATCCTCATGCCCCTGCCGCCGCCTCCGGCAGCTGCCTTTATGATAACGGGGAAGCCTATGCTAGCGGCAAAGCTTACCGCCTCTGCTTCATCTGTTATAGGCTCATCCAGGCCGGGAACAGTAGGCACTCCAACTGATTTGGCGATTATTTTGGACTTTATCTTGTCTCCGAGATTATCTATCATATCGCTGCTTGGTCCAATAAATATGATGCCGTTTTCTTCACAAGTACGTGCAAAATCAGGATTTTCCGAAAGGAAGCCATATCCGGGGTGAATTGCATCTACCCCCTTCTTCAATGCCAGGTGGATGATATCCTCAATATTCAGATACGCCTCTATAGGTCCTCTTTTTTCACCTATAAGGTAAGACTCATCCGACTTGACTCTGAAAAGAGCATATTTGTCCTCCTTGGAATACATTGCAACCGTTCTTATGTCTAGTTCCTTGCAAGCTCTAAATATCCTGATCGCAATTTCGCCTCTGTTTGCAACCAGTACTTTTCTTATTTTCCTTTCCAAACCTTACACATCCTTCGCTTTGTATATTTATGCGTTATAAGCCTTTTAGGTATATTAAGAAAAATTATACTAAATATGAAATTGCGGGACAAGTAGTATATAAAAATTATTTGTTTTTATGCATAAATAACCATCGCTAGTATTCCCTGTTCAAGCCTCCCTATGCTCACACAGAAGATTAAAAATACGCCCGGAGTACCAACCTTCCTGGTATTCCGGGCGTATTGCAATTTTTATTCAACCTGTATATATAGCTTCTATTATCTCTTCTTCCAGTATTCGGTCTGAATTCCGATATCTTCGGATACAAATCTGGCGCCGCCTGTTTTGTTGTAGTTATCCAACGCTTTGAATATAATGCCTGAGCCCAGGAGAAGTATCGGTACGTTGGCGTACACAACCATTATATTTACAAAGTCTGATATATACCACAGATTGCCCAGCTCAAGACCGGCCAGCACAGTAAGCACACCAAAGGGTACAAATACCAGGGAGCCTACAATACGTATCCCAAATATGAACTTTTTGCTTCTGCTGATGAAGTTTCCTGAGATCTCAGAGAAAAGTATCAAGCCGACCAGTGTGGTGAATGCAAACAGCGCATAGCATGCGGACAATATCGCCTTTACAACGGAATCCATCGCAGTACCCGGTACAAGATGCTCAACAGAGGCCAGATATACCGTAAGCTTCGAAGCTTTTACAGCATCCCATGCTACTCCGGCTTCACCGGTCCAGACATGCGCCATGACCACCAGGAAACCTGTCATGGAACAGATTATCATGGTATCAAGGAATACGCCGATAGCCTGCACAAAACCCTGGTCACACGGGTGTTCATTCTCTGCAACGGCAGCTGCCATTGTGATCGTACCTTGACCGGCTTCATTGGACATCAATCCACGTTTGATCCCCTGTGACAGTGCAACTCCGAAGGCGCCTCCGAATATTGCCTCCGGACTGAAAGCCCCGGCAAAAACAGCCTTGAAGAAATATGGTATTAGATTAAGATTAAGCAGTATTATAATTAAGATTATCAAAGTATATACAACAGCCATTATCGGAACCATTATATCAGTAACGGAAGTAACGCGTTTGAGCCCTCCCAGTGCTGTAGCAGCAACCGTCAGTATAAGGATTATCCCTATTGCGTAGTATACTGTGGATGTTCTTTCAAAAGTAGTGCCTGCAACAGTATCTGCTATGGACCCCAGAGCCGTGAACATATGGAAGGTCTGTCCCGGTATGCTGAAAATGGCATATACTATGAATATCCATGACAGCAGTATCCCTACCCATCTCTTATCGCCGTATATCCGCTTTCCGTAAAAAGGAAGTCCTCCTACAAATTCATTGCCCTCTTTTTCCTTGAATATCTGAGCAAGTACAGCTTCTGCAAAAGCTGTGGCCATACCGAAAAACGCCGATACCCACATCCAGAATACTGCACCCGGGCCGCCTACAGAAATAGCCCCAGTTACACCCATGATATTCCCCGGTCCGATCCTCATGGCAGAACTAAGCAAAAATGCAGTCAGGGGACTTACACCTGTCTCTATCTTCTTCTTTTCTACAAGTATCGATATCCCTTTTTTAAACCTGACACATTGCACAAAGCCAGTTTTAAATGATATAAAAATACCGCATCCTACAAGCAGGAGTATTGCCAGCGAGAATTTACCCAATACCGGAATGCTTGCGTACCAGTCAAGATTGGTAGGAAAATCCCACATAAAGTCAGCAATAGGCACAATAAATTGAAAGAAATTGTTAATTGCTTCAAAAACTCCGTTCATTAATATACCTCCCTTTTTTTAATTCATTGAGATTCCTCCATAGGCATATGTTTATACTGCTAAATGCTGACCTTATCCAAAGCCTGATCCAAGTCAGCTATTATGTCCTCTACCTCTTCAATACCGACCGAAAGCCTCACCAGGCCGTCAGTTATACCAGACCTTTCCCTTTCCTCCTTTGGTACACACGCATGAGTCATGGATGCCGGATGCTGGATCATTGAATCAACGCAGCCCAAACTTACTGCCAGGGTAAGCACTTTTACATTATCCATGAGGGTAGCCCCCGCAGCCACTCCGCCCTTAAGCTCAAAGGATATCATGCCTCCTGGGCCAAGCATCTGTTTTTTTGCCAGTTCAAATTGGGAAAAAGAAGGTAATCCCGGATAATAGACCTTGTCGACCTTCGGATGTTTTTCCAGGTATTCGGCCACCTTCTGTGCGTTTTCACAATGCCTCTCCATTCTTATACCAAGGGTCTTCAGACCCCTTACCAGGAGCCAGGCATCAAAGGGGCTGCTAGTTCCTCCGAAGTTGTCCAGATGTGGGGATTTTATAGCCTTTATCAGGCTATTTGTTGATATGATTATACCTGCAACTACATCACCATGTCCACATATATATTTGGTTGCACTGTGTATGACAATGTCTGCGCCCATCTCTATTGGTCTCTGAAGATACGGAGTCATAAATGTATTATCTATGACAAGGTAGGCTCCTGCCTTATGCGCAGCCTCCGCACAAGCTTTTACATCCATCAGCTTCATAGTTGGATTGGCCGGTGTCTCTATATAAACAAGCTTTGTATTAGCCTTTATTGCATCTTCAACATTCTTTACATCAGCCGCATCCACAAAAGTGACCTCAATTCCGTATGGTGCCAGCATATCCTTGAAGAACTTGAAGGTACCTCCGTAAAGTGCATCGGATGTAACCATATGGTCACCCGCTTTTAGGAAGGTCAATACTACTGTTGATATTGCAGACATCCCGGAGCTGGTTATCAATGCATTCTCCCCGCCCTCAAGAGCTGCCATCTTGGCTTCCAATTCCGTCATATTGGGATTCCCAAGTCTTGTATATCTGTAGCCGGCCTCCTCCCCTGCAAATATTCTGCCGCCTTGGGCAGAGTCCTTGAACCTGAAGGTCGATACTTGATATATAGGGGTTATATGAGAACCCCTTCCTTCATGCTCATGACCCGCATGAATACATTTGCTGTTGAAACCTTTCACATTAGTGCTCATCTTTTTTTACCTCCAGTATAATTTATACCCTCCAGGGCGTTTTTGATTTTCTCCAAGCCTTCCCTTACCACAGCCCTCGGGCATGCAACATTCATTCTGACATAGCCGCTTCCTTCCTGGCCGAACCACACCCCTCCGTCCATTGCCACCCCTGCACTATTGATCATGAAATCATTCAGTTGTAGATCATTCATGCCCAGTTCCCTGCAGTCAAGCCAGACGAGGTATGTTCCCTCAGGCCGGTTGGGCTTTATTGCAGGCATATTCGAACTGCAGTATTCTATTGCAAATTCTATATTGCCATTCAGGTATTCCAATAATTGAGCCAACCAGTCTTCCCCTTCACGATAGGCAGCATCGATAGCGACCAGGCTGAAACAATTGTTTCTCTTGATATCAAATATCCCAAGAAGCTTTTCGAACCGTTCATAGTCCCTCCTATCAGGGAAAATTGCAAATGAAGCTTGCAGACCCGCTATATTGAAGGTTTTTGTAGCCGACAGACAGGTTATTGAATTGCGGGCAAATTCGTCCGATATTGAAGCAAAGGGGGTATACTTCCAATTTTTATAAACCATGTCACCATGTATTTCATCAGCTATTACCTTGACGCCCTTCCTTATGCATATCTCTCCCAGCCTTACCAGTTCCTCTTTCGTCCACACCCTGCCCACAGGGTTATGCGGGTTGCACAGCATAAGGTATTTTGTATTGCCATCCATATAATACTGATCCCCCACCCTTTTCAGGGGATTGTATCTGAGCTCCCTATCGTTTTCTCTTACTGTATCAAAGAATGGATAATATACCGGCGGTTGTATAATTATATTCTCACCAGGCTTGGTAAATTCCCTTGCCAGTATATTGAGTGTCGTAACTACACCAGGACTATGAATGATCCACTCCCGCTTAATATCCCAGTCATACCGCCGTTTGTACCAGCCCATCATATTGCCGTAATATGCTTCCGGCCTGGATGTGTAGCCAAAAACCTCCTGCTCCGCCCTGCCTCTGATGGCATCCAGCACCGGTTTTGCCGATGGAAGGTCCATATCGGCTATCCACATGGGCAGCAGATCCCTCCTGCCGAATTTCACATCCATTTCATCATATTTGGCAGAGTAATTGTCATTCCTGTCGATTATCCGGTCAAAATCGTATTTCATCATATCCTCCTTACTCCCATTGATGCTTTACCTTTATATATGCAACTTGTATGCCAACTACTGCGTGTCAGAATATTCGCAATCATCGCGGAAAATATCCGGATAAAAAAGCAAAACCGGGTCAAACGTTTTATCCATTTAACCCGGTTTACCCGACTTCATTACTTTCAGAACCCTGACCCCAATATCGGTGATCTGTGTGCCGCCTCTGCCGTTTGACAGGCTGACCAGCTTATATCCCTTCAGAGTATTCAAAATACCCCTTATCTCATTTTCAGGCAAGAATAGGTCTCCCTTTTCGGCCAATTCCGCCAGCCTTCTTCTACCTATCCTTTCCCTGCTTCTCCTGCAAGCCTCCAGGGATTCCATGACAAAAACGAATTTTTCTGCAGTATAATTCTCGTCATGCATTACTCTATTGGCAACAGACAGTACTATAGTGTCCACCTCTTCCGTCCTTTGCACTTCGTGCTTCAGAAAGGGGACATCCTGCTTGTCAATGATCTTTCTGTCCAGATGTGCAAGATACTCAATACAGTTTCTGAGTTCTCTCACGTTTCCTTCCCATACATGATTCTCAAATTCCCGCTCTGCGTCCTTTGACAATTCAAAACTCACATTGAGTGTTTTCTTTATACGCCCTATCAATTCAGGTATGTCTTCACGCCTTTCCCTGAGAGGCATAATCTCCAGCGGCAGCACATTAAGCCTGTAGAAGAGGTCCTTCCTGAACTTTCCCTCATATATGAGACTTTTTATATCCTTGTTTGATGCCGCAATAATGCGGATATCCACATTGATGACCCGGTCACCGCCAAGCCTCATTACTTCGCGTTCCTGTACGACTCTCAATAATCTTGCCTGTAGATTCAAAGCCATTTCACCGATTTCATCCAGGAAAAGAGTACCCTTATGTGCCAGTTCAAACAAACCTGTCTTTCCACCTTTTCTGGCGCCGGTAAATGCGCCCTCCTCATACCCAAACAATTCACTTTCCAAGATGCTTTCGGGCAATGCTGCGCAGTTGACTGCAACAAATTGGTAATCCTTGCGTTTGGAGGCATTATGTATCGCCTGTGCGAAAAGCTCCTTGCCCGTTCCGCTTTCACCGCTTATCAGTACAGAGGAGTCTGATTTTGCTATCCGCTTTGCCATTTCCTTCAGTCTTGCCATACCCTCCGACCTACCGCAGATATCATTGAAGGTGTATTTTGCCCTGTGCCCTTTCCCTATAAGCTGCAGCCTGAGTTTATGCTGTGTTTTCTCCTGCTCTGTGAATTCGTTTATTATCGCCAGCGCTCCCGTAGCCTTATCCGCCACCATGACAGGCACTATTGTCGTCGATATATCACGTTCGTTTATTTTGAAAAGCAGTGCTTTCCTGGCTTCAGCAGAATGTACCACTTCCCCAAAGGGTATCTGAGGTATGAAATCCTTATAATTTTTCCCCAGGGCATCTTCACGCTGGCAGCCTATTATTTCCTCGGCCTTTCTATTTAAAGCGTGTATCTCACCCGTTGCATCGACCCCGATTATACCGTCGTCCAAAGCATTCAGCAGGCTGTCCAGCTCTCCCTCCAGAGTATTAGCCTTTCCCAGCAGGGCTTGCAGCCCCGAGCTGTGGGATTTCAGACAGT
>CAZNMO010000002.1:0-3132 GCA_964574195.1 uncultured Clostridiaceae bacterium
GCCTATGTCAAATGCATTCTGTACATATTGTGACTCAGCCAGAGCTGTAGTCATGATTATCTTGCTTCTTTTCTCCGGTAGAATCCCTTTCTGTGCTTCCAAATCCCTTATGGCCTTCAATACCTTGACACCGTCAACCTTAGGCATCATAATATCTAAACATATGAGGTCGTATGGATTACCCTCCTTGATAGAAATAAGATAAGCGTCCAGTGCTTCAAGCCCATCGATAACCACATCACACTCACCGTACTGTGATAGAAACTTTAACAGAAACTTCCTGCTGACCATATCATCTTCTGCAATCAACGCTCTCATTTTCATACCTCCTTTTGATACATCGCTAGTTTTCTTAAAATATCATACTCTTCTCTTACTGTAATTGTCTGCCGGATCACGTCCTCAAGATTTCCACGCCTGGCAGCAAGTTCAACCTTAAAGGCCACGCTCTTTAAATCGTCAGCATTTAATCCGTCGGAAAGAGTTTTGATCCTGTTTGCTACCCTTTCTATAACCAGTAAATCACCGCTTCCTACAGAAAATTCAAGTTCTTCGATTACCTCCAACATTTTCTCCAGTACGGGTAAATCCTCAATCTTCAGCTCTACTTTGCTTTTTTCCACAAATACGACCTCCCCTGCCTCATTGACAGTTGCACCTCTATATGACATAGGATCATGATCCTGCTCCTTATAGCGGCGAGTGTTTTCCAAAGTATAGAATAGTTCATCCATTTGCACCGGCTTTGAAATATACTCATCTATACCAATAGACAGGAATTTCTCTCTATCCCCGTATAGAGCATAAGCAGTAACGGCTATTATCGGTGTATGCCTTTTGGTTCCTTCCAGCTCCCGTATTCTCCGGGTTGCTTCCACACCGTCCATTTTGGGCATCTGTATATCCATCAATATTACATCATAGTTTTTCTGTCCTGCCTTTTCCACGGATTCCAGTCCATTTTTAGCAATATCAACGAAATGACCTTTTTCATTCAGCATTCCTTCTATTACTTTTCGGCTTATTGAATCATCTTCGACCAGAAGAACAGTCAGCGCATTCAAAGTCTTGTCGATACGAGGAAGCTGAACAGGCTTCCTATCTGTTTTGCTGACCTCTTTGAATGTTAATGTGAAATAAAATGTGCTCCCCTTTCCTATCTCACTTTCAACCCAAAGCTTACCGCCTAATATTTCAACGAGCTGTTTTGAAATAACCAGCCCAAGGCCTGTGCCTCCGTGCTTCTTGGTGAAGGAACCGTCCAGTTGGCTGAAGGTCTTAAACAATTTCCCCATATCTTCCTGTGCAATACCCATACCTGTATCCGAAACTGAAAATCTAAGCTCCAGCGAGTCTTTGCTGCCGCCACTCTTCTTTACGGCTATGTATACTTCCCCCTCTTTTGTAAATTTGATTGCATTGCTGACAAGATTATTCAATACCTGCCTCAGCCTATTCGGGTCTCCCATCAGATACTGAGGTACTGTTGAAGAAAGCCTATAACTCAGTTCAATTCCTTTTTTTGTAGCATTTACCGAATGTATCTTTACCAGATCTGCAATCAGCTCTTTAATATCAAAATTTACTTTCTCAGTAGTCAGCTTGCCGGCTTCCATTTTGGAGAAATCAAGAATATCATTTATTATTCTCAGCAATGAATCCGTACATGACCTTGCAGTGACCAGATTGTCTCTTTGAGTGTAGCTCAGCTCTGTCAGCAATGTCAGATCAATCATACCTACCATACCGTTTATCGGAGTACGGATTTCATGACTCATATTGGCAAGGAATTCACTCTTAGCTCTGTTGGCTGCTTCTGCTGCTTCCTTTGCTTTTTTCAATTCAAGCTCTGCTTGCTTATTCTCTGTAATGTTTCTGGCGGTGATTGCAACAAAGCCCTTATCCGCTTCAAATATCAAAAGTGAATACCATTGCTCCAATTCCGCTGAGTAGTACTCATCCACCCTCAAGCTTCCTACTCTGCCACTTTCCGCCCGACTTGTCTTCATCTTCTCCATAATGTAAGCACCAAATTCCGGAAACAGTTCCAGCCAAGTCTTCCCTATGGCATCTTCTGTTTTTATTCCGGTCGCATTTTCAAAAGCTGAGTTTACCTCCAGTATGACCAAGTCTTCAGGCTTGCCGTCATTGCTATATATTACTGAGCAATATGTAAAAGCCTCGATAAGATTCATAAAAAGCGAATAATATTTAGCCTGGCTTTCTTTTATAAGTGCCTCAGACCTTTTTCTCTCTGATATATCCCTTATAATACTTATAAGTACGGGTCTGCCCCCAATCAAGGTTCCCTGGGAACTCACTTCTACAGGAAATAGGCTTCCATCCTTGCGGAAATGATGAGCTTCATAGGTTATGCCGCTCTCAACCACCCGCCTTATATGCTCCTTTGTGAAAACCCAGCTTTTATTGATATCTGAAGTATTCATTGAGCATAATTCTTCATAGGAATAGCCGTACTTATTAACCGCAGCTTTATTTGCGTCGATGATATTGCCGTCCATTCCAAGAAAGAGGATAATGTCATGAACGTTTTTAAATAGCACCTTATACCTTTTAAGGCCTTCCTCAGCTGTCTTTTTATCATTTATGTCATATAATATCCCTACATAGCCCTCATACCTTCCATCCATATCATAATAGGGAGCACCTGTATTCTGGAACCATCTGTATTGCCCGTCTTTACGCAGGATTCGCATTTGAAACTCGAAAGGTTCCTTCCTTCGATATGCTTCAATGAATATCCTGCTACACTCGTCCAAATCCTCCGGATGTACAAGCTTTTTCCATCCTTTTCCCAACAAATCCTCGGGATCCATAGAATGTTCAACGACATTTTTACTGATATAATCGCACTCCAATTCTAAATTTATGCCCCAAACCACAGCAGGCAATTGATTCATCAGGTTGATACAAAAGTCCCTTGATTTCATTATCGATAGTTCTTTTTTCTTGCTGTCTGTAATATCAGCAAGTGCAATAATAACATTACGCTGCCCATCTACTCTTATTGGCATTGTGCTCACCTTAAGCCACCGTGTCCTATTTGCTTCGTTTTCTACATACTCCATGCAGAATTCTATATTCTTTGAAGCTTTGCCTTCTTTAAGGGCT
>CAZNMO010000002.1:3142-22091 GCA_964574195.1 uncultured Clostridiaceae bacterium
GGTGCAGCACTGGCACAGATCGCTTTGATCGCCGTTTTTATCATACTCCGTATTTACTATGCTATTAAAGCTGCTTTTCAAGCTTTTCCCTATAGCTGACTCCCTCTTCCTGCCGATTATAGAAAGGGCCTGAACATTTATATTACTTACCTTTCCATCTTTATTCAGTATTATCATACCCACAGGAGCACCATCCAGTATAGCTTTCAGATTGCTTCCCTCATTTTCCATGTTCATTTCGGTTTTTCTTAGCCTTGTGATATCCCTAAATACAGCCGCAACACCTGTAACCTCATTATTCAGCGCTACTACAGGAGAACATGTCGCAGAAATATACTTCTGTATGCCTTTCTTTGTTATAAACACAGTATTTTTAGGCAGGCCAACAGGTGTATTCATACTTATAGCCTTAGATATAGGGTCTTCCACCTCTGCTCCCGTTTTAGCATTTAATAAAGAAAATACTGTGCCGAATTCCTTTCCGTATACATCCTCCGATTTACAGCCGAATATATACTCTGCAGCAGGATTCATATACAGGATTCTTCCTGTAATATCTGTCGATATAACACCATCACCCATAGAATGAAGAATTGCTTTGGTAGATCCTCTATATTGCTCATCAGAAAACACTTTTTATCACCCTCCAGCCTATATATACAAAGGACAACAAACCGTAACTGCAGCATAGGATGCAAGTGCGTAAGTTACAATTTTAACCTTTGGTTCATTAGATATATCATATTCTCCAATTCCAATTATTCTGCTCATTTATTAAGCCTTATCCAGCAGAGAATACAGAAGCCTCGGCATGTTATCCAGAGATATCTGCTTCTCAACTGCTCCTATATCAAATGCTGCTTTCGGCATTCCGTATACTACACAGGACTTCTCATCCTGTCCGATAGTCCTCGCACCTTTTCGTCTCATAGCAAGAAGTCCCTTAGCACCATCATAGCCCATACCTGTAAGTATTATCCCTATAGCATTGGGGCCTGCTTCTTTTGCTACCGATTCAAAAAGAACATCTACAGAAGGGCAGTGGCCATTCACCTTATCACCTTCAAAACATTCAACCTTGTATCTGTCCCCAAGTTTTTTAACCCTCATATGCCTGTCCCCAGGCGCAATCAACACTTTTCCTTTCTCCACAAAGTCTCCATGCTGTGCTTCTTTGACCTGCAGGGAAGTAGTGTTGTCCAAACGTTCAGCAAACATACGCGAGAAGACCGGGGGTATATGCTGCACAATTACAATACCGGGAATATTGTTGGGCAGATGCCTCAAAAGGTTGTATATAGCCTCCGTCCCACCTGTTGATGCTCCAATCGCAATGATCCTGTTCGCCGCGATGTCCTTCTTTTCCAATACTCTCGTTATTCCTTCCCTGACTCTTAAGGACTCCATATTAGCTGCAGCAGCAATTTTCACCTTTTCTATCAGTTCATTAATAAATGACTCCACACTTTTCACAGACGACAGCTCAGGCTTTGTCACAAAATCCACCGCTCCGGCGTTCATGGCATCAAACACTGAATTACTGACACCGCTTACCATTATCACAGGCAAGGGATATTGTGGAATAAGCCTTCTGATAAACTCAATCCCATCCATTCTGGGCATTTCCACATCACAGGTCATAACATCCGGCTCATGTGCTAGTATCTTATCCCTTGCATCAAAGGGATCCGAAGCAACGGCAACAACCTCTATATCCGGATCTGCAGAAAGGCCTTTAGACAATATGGCTCTTGATACTGCGCTGTCATCAACAACTATTACCCTGATTTTCTTCATGTATATTATTCCTTTCTATAGACAGCCGGCATAATATATTTGAAACGTGTAGACTCACGGTTCAAATATTCGGAATGTCCTATGAACAGATACCCCCCAGGCTCCAAGCACTGATAGTATTTGTTCACTAATTCATCCCTCGTATTGCTGTCAAAATATATCATTACATTTCTGCAAAAAATCACATGAAACTTACGCTTAAAGGGAAATACAGCCTCCATAAGGTTAAATCTTCTATATATAACCTCGTTGCGTATCCTGTCAACGAGTATTGAATTTTCTAAATCGTATTTTTTGAAATAGCTAAGTCTCCATTGGACCGGAAGTGAAGCAATTTCCTCATTGCTATACACTCCTTTTTGGGCAATGTCCAGAACCTTGCCGGAAATATCGGTGGCGAGAATCATGGAGTCCCATTTCGGCTTTTCATTGCCCAAGTATTCGTCAAGTATCATTGCCAGCGTATAAGGCTCCTTCCCCGTAGAGCATCCTGCACTCCATATTCTCAGATCCTTTTCCTTAGAAGCAGCGGCAAGATAGGGAAGGACCGTATCCCTGAAATAATAAAAATGGTCTGCTTCCCTCATAAAAAAAGTATGGTTTGTGGTTATCTTATCAATCAGCAAAGTCACTGCATCTCCGGTTTTGTCCGCCACAATATAATCGTAGAATACGGAGAAGCTGTTAAAATTCCTTCGCATCAGGACATTATAAAGTCTGCCGATGACCAGTGATTTTTTCTCTTCCTTCAAGTTGATGCCATAATTTGTTTTTATGAACTCCGACAGCTTTGCAAATTCTTTTTCCGTGATGTCTATCATAAATACCACCTGTATGTATCAGGGGGAGGGCTCTGAAGCCCCCGCCCCCTCATGTTTTATTTTCCTTATTGACTGATTATTATCCTAATACTTGCCGAAATCCCTATCACTAAGCGCTATTTTACTTTTTGCAGGTGCAGCTTCTGCATAAGCTTCAGCATCAGGACTTATTGCCGGTTTTTTCTTTTCTGCCATACCTTCCAGCATCCTCAACACTTCCGGGTCTATCTGGTCTATCCTGCCGGAACCTGATGCAGCCTTTTTCAGCGTAAACTTGGAAACCATTTCTCTAAGAAGCGCAGCCTGTCCGGAAAGCTCCTCACTGGCTGCCGCGCTTTCCTCTGCCGTAGCCGAGTTGGTCTGCACCACCTGGGATACCTGCATTATACCCTGGTTTATCTGTGCAACCCCCGAAGCCTGTTCATTGGAGGCTATAGCTATATCATTAACAAGATTAGCCACCTTGGCAACATTGCCAACTATTTCATTAAGTGCCTTTGCAGTATCATTGGCTATCCTTGTGCCGCCCTCAGTCTTCTTTATTGAACCTTCTATCATATCTGTTGTCTCTTTTGCAGCATTAGCCGAGCGGGCTGCAAGGTTCCTCACCTCTTCTGCTACTACCGCGAAGCCTTTGCCGTGCTGTCCCGCCCTTGCGGCTTCAACTGCTGCATTTAAAGCGAGGATATTGGTCTGGAAAGCTATTTCGTCAATTACTTTAATTATCTTGGATATGCTTGAGGAGGAATCATTTATCTCCTCCATAGCCTTGAGCATTTCCTGCATCTGCCTGTTCCCAAGCTCTGCATTGGCCTTTGCCGTTTCCGCCAGCTCATTGGCTTGGCTTGCATTCTCTGCATTCAGCTTGGTCTGTGAAGATACTTCTTCCAGTGATGCTGTCAGCTCTTCGATAGAGCTTGCCTGCTCTGTTGCTCCCTGTGAAAGGGCCATGCTTGAATCGGACATCTGTCTGGACCCGGAAGCCACTTGCTCGGATGCAGCACTTATATTTCTAAGTACCTCATTATTCTTCTCTATCATTTCTGTTAGATTCTTGCCCATTAGATCCTTGTCCGATTTTACACTGACATTTACAGTAAGGTCACCACCGGCGATTTTCTCAACCGCCAGGGCTTGTTCACGGATATTTGCCACCATCTTTGCAAAGGCCTCCATAAGGTTGCCGATTTCATCCTTCCTGGTAACATTTATGTTAACATCAATGTCTCCTACAGCAAGCTTATCCGCCGAACGTGCCAACTCTTTCACCGGCCTGCTTATTATGTTTGATACGAATATTCCAAGAATAATTGCTATTACTACACCCACTGCGGCAACAACAACCATAGTTATTGAAGCTGTTGATGCAAGCTGCTCATTTGCATCAGATTTTAGTTTCGCACTTTTACTATTGTACTGCATTAACTTACTAAAGGACTCCTGCAAAGTATCGGCTATTTTATTAGCTTCACCAAGCAGTATGGACTTAGCCTGTTCATACTGTCCTGCTTGCTCTGCTTTGATATATTCTTGAATATAGGATTTATACTTCTCCCACTCAGGCTTTAATACTGAAAATATCTGACGGTCTTCTTCATTAATAATACCGTCTTCATATTTTTGTAGTAATTCATCAATTTCTAAGAAAAAGCCATTAAGTCTATTTATGGACTCTATCCGTTTACTTTCATCATCCAATACTAACATTTCAATTGCATCATATCGCAATATTCCAAAAAGAGTAGCAGCGTTACCTGAGTAGTCCAGCCCTAGTGCATTTTCTTCATAAAGCAATGTATCCGCTTTATTTATGGTATTAATATTTATTATACCTACAACTCCTATTGCACCTGCCAGTAATGCAATAACTAAAAAACTGGATATGAGCTTTGTACCTATTTTCATATTTAGGAACCATTTCATTTACTATACCCCCTCCGCTTATTGCAAATTTGAAAGATTCTCTGTTTCCTCGTCGTTTAATAGCTTATCACAGTCCAATATAAGCTTTACGTCATTTCCGACCTTGCCTATACCTTTAATGTATCTGTTAGTTAATCCCTGATTGGCTCCCGGAGGTGCCACAATATCCGCTTCAGGAATTGACATTACCTCAGATACGCTGTCGATAATTAAACCAATTGCAATATCTTTGATGTCGATAACAATAATGCATGTCCTGTCGTTATATTCTCGAAGCTGCTTTTTGAACCTTAATCTTACATCCATTACTGGGATAATCTTTCCCCTCAGATTGATGATACCCCTTATGTACTCCGGAAGCTCTGGGACCTCTGTGATAGGCTGCATGCCCACAATTTCCGTTACATATTTGATTTCAATACCATAAAATTCATTTCTAGCGAGAAGGTAAGGAATTTATCCTTCTGCGTGTCCTCCTCTTCCCACAGCTCTCGGTTTTCCAATTCAGCCATGTCTTTTTCTCCTTTCCTTAAGTATTATTATCATTTCTTTTGAATCACCTCGATAAGCCCGGCAATATCCAGTATCAAGCTGATACTTCCATCACCTAATAGGGTGCAGCCCGCCAAGCCCCGGATTTTTCTGATATTTCTGATATAATAGGGCAGCGCCTTTACTACTACCTGTTGTTCACCAACCAACTCATCTGCAAATATGCAGATGCTGTCATCCCCATTCTCGACCATAACCAATATCCCCTCGGGTATATTTGTCGTTTTTGCCGTTACCCTGAAATGCTCATGAAGCCGCAGTATAGAGTAGCACTGGCCCCTCACCATTATCATTTCATTACCGTCCGGGTCCTTAATAAGATTCCTTACGTCTGCTCTGAAGGATTCTTTTATAGAAATAGTAGGAATTGTGTACATCGCTTTACCGACCCTTATACTCATCCCGTCAATTATTGCCAGAGTTAAAGGTATTTTTAGAGATACAGTAGTGCCGTTACCCTGTGCGCTTTCTACCGATACAGTACCGCCTACCGTTTCGATATTCTTTACTACAACGTCCATTCCTACTCCCCGTCCGGAAAATTCACTGACATTTTCTTTTGTAGAAAAACCCGGAAGGAATATCAATGAATATATCTCTTTATCTGCCATTTCATTCTCGGGCTTATACAGCAGCCCGTGTTCCTTTGCCCGGGCAAGTATCTTTTCACGGTTCAGGCCTTTTCCGTCATCTTTTACAGTAATGAGTACATCACTTCCTGCATTCTGTGCTTCCAGTGTGATGGTACCTGCAGCCGGCTTCCCCTTTTTCAGCCGTTCTTCCGGGGTTTCTATCCCATGATCTATGGAATTCCTAATAAGATGCATAAGCGGGTCGGATATGTGTTCGATAATGTTCTTATCTACTTCCGTCTCCTCGCCTACAAGCTCCAGCTCCACTTCCTTGTCCAGCTTCCGACACATATCACGCACAATCCTTTGCATCTTTTGAAAGGTTGCGGATATTGGAAGCATGCGCACCGACATTACCATATCCTGCAGCTCGCTTGTTATTTTTTTCAGCTGCCTTGCGGCCTTCTGGAAATTATGAAGCTCCTGGCCGTTAAGATCAGGATTCTGGGTAACCATTGCCTCTGCAATCACCATTTCTCCTACCAGATCCATCAGCTTGTCCAGCTTGCTTACATTTACACTGATAAGCTTCTGCGGTCCTGAAGATACAATCGCCTCTTCTTTCTGAAGCTTAGGAGCTTCTATCTCGCTGTCTTCAAGTACTATCCTCTTTTCTGATGAAAACTCCCGTATTGCTTCATTATCTTCCAGTTTATTAAGGACCAATTTCTCAAGAAAAGTTGTCTGCATCAATAAATCATTAATTTCTTCGTACGATAGATCGGTTTTGATATATAATACAAAACCTTCTCTTCTAATTATCTCCGCACTTTCATCACTACTCACGATATCTTCCGGTATGTAGCGAAGCTCCCTTGCAGCATCCCTCAGGTTGTGAACCACTGAATATGCCCTGATATTCTCCATCTCAGACCCTTCTTCGAAACTAAGTACCGCTTTGAAGACATTCTTCCCTTCAATATCTACTTTTTTGTCTTTGCTGATATAATACTGATTATGCATATTCCGAGCTTGCCTACCCTCTTCCGGCACGTTTGCCGGTTCTCTATTTCCTTTAAGTATTGACAGGAAATCTTTGATTCTCTCCAAAAGCTTTGTTGCATCTCCATCTGCTTTACTGCCGCTTTTAATTTTTTCTACCTCGACCCTGATAAAATCGATACCTTCCAGTACCAAATCGGATAGTACAGAGCAATCCATTTCTGGTGGCTTCTCTTCCCTGAGGAAATAGAATAAATCCTCTATGGTATGAGATAGAGTGGCGATGTTGTCAAAAAGCATCATCGCGGAAGAGCCTTTAATTGTATGCATAATACGAAAAATATTATTAATTGAATCCTGAGAATAACAGCTGAACTTCTCATTGGAAATTATTAGCTGCTCGAGCTGTTCTATTTGCTTGACTGTCTCAAATATAAAAATATCAAGCATTGGTTCATTTGTAGATATGTCAGAAATTGCAATCACCCCCTTATATAAAATTCTGCTTAAAGTGCAAGCACTTTGTTAAGAGTCTGAACTACAAGCTCTTCCTTAAACGGCTTTACAATAAAGGATTTCGCTCCGCTTACCACTGCATCCATTACCACCGGTTCCTGTCCCATTGCCGTTACCATAATGACCTTTGCCTTCGGATCATACTGCTTTATTGCCTTAAGTGCTCCGATGCCATCCATCTCCGGCATTGTGATATCCATTGTTACAATATCCGGATTAAGTTCCTTATACTTTAGAATCCCCTGGAGTCCGTTTTCCGCTTCGCCAACGACTTCAAAGCCGTTCTTTTCCAGCATTAACCTGATGGAGGCTCTCATAAAGGCAGCATCATCCACTATCAGCACTTTTTTCATAATATACACTCTCCCTATATAATGCTCTCTATTATTTAGAAAAAGCATTCAGAATCATTTCCAGGGTTGATAATATATATTCCTTCAAACCAAAACCGTAACTGTTGAGTCGCCACTTCAGGCATATACCCCTGAAGCTCCCCCAAATTATGTCTGCCAGCTTTTCAGTGTCTATCCCGGGATATATTTCTCCGTATTTTGAAGCTTCCTTTATCAACAAATCCAAAAAAACCGAGCGAATTTGGAAAATCAGATTAACCTTATCGCGAAGCAGAGGATCACAGGACAATATATCATAAGCCTGTTCAATAGCAGTCATTTGTGGATAGTTCTGGTAATATTCGGCATATGCATTGACATAATACTTAACAGCCTCTAAAGGCTTAAGATCCTTCAATTTAATTGATTCTGCTATGTCAGCATCATATTTCGAATAATGCTCAAGTATGGCTATCATCAGTTCATTCTTGTTTCTGAAGTGTTTGAATATCGTTCCCTCTGAAATATCCTGCCTCCTGGCCACTTCTCTGGTTGACAGACCCTGGATGCCCAATTCATCAATAATATCAACTGAGGTCAATATTATTGCTTCTCTTCTATGCAAAAGTGAATGTACCATATTATTCCTCCTTGGTGAGCAATCACTTACTCACCTCTTATTATACGCGAATAAAAAAATTTGTCAAATGTTGTTACTAATGGTATTATTCTGTCATATTATGTAAAAAATAAAGCGGCGAAACAAGCTGTATCAGCTATAATTCGCCGCTAACTAAATTATTCTTTCTAATATCTTTTCCTCTTGGAGGATGACAGGATACCCAATTCATCCCTATACTTGGCTACAGTCCTTCGTGATATCATATAGCCTTCCTTGACCAGATAGTCTGCAATATGCTGGTCGCTTACAGGCTTGCTTGCATCCTCACCGCTTACATAGCACTTGATCATTTTTTTGATGCTTTCGGAGGATATTGCCTCCCCTTCCTGGCTGTCTATACCACTCTTGAAGAAGTACTTTATCTCAAAAATCCCCCTGGGAGTCTGCACATATTTGCCGTTTATCGCCCTGCTCACTGTAGACTCATGCACATTGACCATGTCAGCGATCTTCTTTAGTGTCATAGTCTTGAGATACATAGGCCCTTTCTCGAAAAAGTCCATTTGGTATTCTAGAATGGCCTTAACAACGCTGTACAAGGTGTTCTTCCTGTGCTCAAGGCTCTTGATGAGCCACAAGGCTGAGGAAAGCTTGTTGTTTATATAGGCAGATGCCTTTGAGGATTTATCCTCGGACATCAGTATATTCTTGTAGTACTGGTTGACCATAAGCCTGGAACCGTAATGATCATTGATAATGATTATATACTCATTGCCGATTTTTTCAATATATACATCCGGAGTCACATATTTGGTTGAGTTACTGCCCGCAAATGCTCTGCCGGGCTTCGGCTCGAGATTTTTAACTATATCGCTGTACCTTTGAGCTTCTTCAATTGTGACAGCGAGCTTTTTTGATATATTATTCAGCCTGTTGCAGGCAATGTCATCAAGGTGATTGTTTATTATAAGCTCCAGCTTGGGATTGCTGATGTCCTTGCTGCGCAACTGGATAAGCAGGCATTCCTTCAGGTCGGATGCACCGACTCCATAAGGTTCAAAGGTTTGAATCACTGTGAGTGCCTCTGTTATTGCCTCAATATCCACGTCAAGGATCTCAGACATGTCCTTGGGTGTAGTGGTGAGGTAACCATTTTCATCAAGACTCTCAATAATGTATTCAGCTATGTCCATCAGCTTTTCGTCCAGCTGTGTCACTCTAAGCTGTGAAATCAGGTGATCCTTCAAGGTATATGAGTAGGTAACGAAATTTTCGTATGAAAACTCCGAATTCTCGTCGTTGTCAAAGCCTTCGTTGGAATAGCTCTTGCCCTGAAACTGCAGATATTCCTTCCAGTTGATCTCCTTCTCCTCGTCCTTTTCCTTCTCCTTTTTGTCCTTCTTATGCTGCAGCTCGGATTTTTCATCCCTGTTGTCATCCATGATCTCAAGAACAGGATTGGCTTCCAATTCATTCTGTATCAATTCTTCCAGCTCGACTGCAGGTAGTTGAAGTATCTTAAGCGCCAGCTTCAGCTCAGGCGTCATTACCAGCTTCTGCTGCTGCTCTATGACTAAATCATATCCCATTCTCATTTCATCACCCCCCGATCAATGAAAAATCTTGCTAGCCTATCTATTTTAATATACTTATGCTCTATAAACACAAATCTATTATAGCATATTTAAAGGGCAAGTCATAATTTTTTGTCATGTAAATATTAGGTTGAAAATGCACGATCCCAGCCTTTATTCAGGCTTGAAAAATGGGCATAAAAAATGCGCCGAAGCGCATTTTTCTACTTTTCGCCTTTTTCGTAAGGAATCCCGCCTGCAGCAGGTCCTACTGATTTTCCAACAAAGCCTGAAACTGCCAACATTGTCATTATATATGGCAGTGCAAAAAGGAATTCTTTGGGAACCGGAAGATTGGTCGCAACTGTCTGTATTGCATCTGCAAAACCGAAGAACAGACAAGCCAGTGCCGCCCCTATCGGATTCCATTTTCCAAAGATCAAGGCAGCCAAAGCTATAAAGCCTTTGCCCGCGATCATACCTTCCTTGAAAAGGCTCAAAGAACCGATGGAAAGTGATGCGCCGCCGATACCTGCCAGTATACCGCTTAAGGTAACACATATGTACCTTGTGACATATACATTTACACCCAATGTGTCAGCAGCTCTGGGATGCTCCCCAACTGCCCTGACACGGAGACCAAAGGGAGTCTTGTACATTACATAGTATGTGACAAGCACCATCACAAATGCAAAATACGTAAAGAAATTAAAGGGACCCCAGGCTTTGAAATACTCCACGTTATCTGTCTGACCCGGTCTTCCCCATATTTCTACAAGCAAAAAGGTTGTAAGGCTGGCAGCCAGTATATTTATCGCAGTACCAACTATAACCTGATTTGCCTTGAAATATATACTGAGGAATGCCAGCAGCAAGCCGAACAAACCGCCGACGACCATTGCGCCAACCAGACCAGCCCAGGGTGAACCTGTCTTGTATGAGAAGAAGACCGCACTGAAAGCACCTACTGTCATTATACCTTCCAGTCCGATATTGAATACCCCGGACCGTTCTGAGAAGTTGCCTCCGAGAGAAGCGAATATAAGTGGAGTAGCAGACCTGACAGAAGCCGTCAATATAATACCCAGTACTGTTAAAAAGCCTATATTCTCCATGCTATTCCACCTCCCCCTTCAATGTACTTTTCTTCAATTCTCTTTTTTCTTTCATGTTTGCCACAAGTACTCTTACAAAGTTGGAGGATACAAACAATATTATGATACCCTGGATGATTCCTACTACTTCCTTTGGAATACCCTGTATCTGCATCAGCGGACCGCCTTTTTGCAGTATGCCGAACAGTAGTGCTGACAGTATGACTCCTATAGGATGATTGTTCCCAACCAGGGCGACAGCGATACCATCCAGGCCATATCCCGTGAAGCCGAACAGGTTGTTTACCCTGTACTGTACGCCTGTAGTCATGATGGCTCCGGCCAAGCCTGCAAACAGCCCTGAAATCACCATTGCAAGCACTATATTTTTCTTAACATTTATCCCGCCGTATTCCGCAGCAAAGGGATTGTAGCCGACAGCCCTGATCTCATAGCCTCTGACAGTCTTGTTGAGTATGTAATAAGCCAGGATCGCAACAAAAAGGGATATGAAGATACCGACGTTCAATCTCGAATGCTTGAACTGTGTGAAAAGCTCAGACATTCTCAATAGCTTGGCAGAATCTGCGATAGCAACCGAATAAGCCTTATCCTTCACATTAAGAACAGTCATAACAAAGAAATTACTTGTATACATTGCTATATAATTCATCATGATTCCGTTAATAACTTCATGTGAGCCTACTTTAGCCTTGAGCCAGCCTATTATTGCGGCCCAGAAACCGCCTGCAGCAGCACCTATCAACAATGTGACCGTAAGATGCAGGAATGCCGGCAGCCCCACAAAAGTCGAGCCTGCCCAAACTGCCGCTACAGCACCTATTATAAATTGTCCCTCAACTCCGATATTAAACAGTCCACATCTAAAACCAAAGGCAATAGACAAGCCTGTCAAAATGAGCGGTGTAACTGTTACCAGTGTTTCCCCAAATTTATTCAGATCTCCGAGACTTCCCTTGAAAAGTGCAGTATATGCAACTACAGGACTCTTACCGAATGAGTATACCAGTATACCCCCAACAATAAAGGAAATCAATATTGCCGCAAGGGGATATGCGATTTCTTTCAGGGTATTTATAATATTTTCCCGTAATTCACTATTTCTTGATTCCATTTCATATCCTCCTTATTCAGCATTCTCTGCGCTTCCGCCGGCCATCATTATGCCAAGCTTTTTCTCTGATGCAGCGCTTGCATCAATGATCCCGACAATTTTTCCATCATACATTACTGCAATTCTATCAGAAAGTGACATAACCTCGTCCAGCTCAAGAGAAACAAGAAGCACGGCCTTACCTTCGTCCCGAAGCTCAACCAGCCTCTTATGCACGAATTCTATTGCTCCTACATCAAGTCCACGGGTAGGCTGAGAAGCTATACACAGACTGGGATCCCTGTCTATCTCACGAGCAACGATAAGCTTCTGCTGATTTCCTCCCGAAAGTGATTTTGCCATGACCTTTTCACTTGGTGTCCTGACATCATATTCTTTAATGAGCCTCTTGCTGTATTCCCTTATTTTCTGGTAGTTGAGGCCCATACCCTTTCTGAACTGTTTTTTATGGTGGCTCCCAAGTATTGAATTCTCGGCAAGGGAGAAATTGAGGACCAATCCCCTTTTATGCCTATCCTCCGGGATATGGCCCACTCCACTTGCTATAACCTCCTTGGGTTCCAAATTGGTTATATCCTTACCGTCTATCAGGATCTCTCCAGCCTTTACCTTTGAAAGTCCGGTGATCGCCTGTATAAGCTCGCTTTGTCCATTGCCATCTACTCCTGCAATGCCAAGTATCTCTCCGCCGCGTACTTCCAGGTCGATACCCTTTACTGCCTCAAGCCCTCTGTTGTCCAATACCTGCAAGCCTTTTATCTCCAATACCGGCGCAGAAGCTTCAGCCTCTTCCTTATCAACGGTTAGGTTGACCTTTCTGCCTACCATTTTTTCTGCCAGCTCATCAATGTTTGTATCCTTGGTGTTCAGTGTATCGATGATCTTGCCTCTTCTGACAATTGTGACCCTGTCGCTCATGGACATGACTTCCTTAAGCTTGTGGGTTATGAGTATTATTGACTTACCTTGCGCCACAAGGCTTTTCAATATAACCCCCAGTTCTTCTATTTCCTGCGGAGTCAGCACAGCTGTAGGCTCATCCAATATAAGAATTTCCGCACCTCTATAGAGTGTCTTCAATATTTCGACCCTCTGCTGCATTCCAACGGAAATATCCTGGATTTTTGCCCTTGCATCCACCTTCAGTTCGTATTTTCTAGAGATTTCTTCAACATCTCTTATAGCCTTGTCTATATCAAGACTGATACCCTTTTTAGGCTCATTGCCAAGTATTATGTTCTCAGCAACGGTAAAAGGCTGGACAAGCATAAAATGCTGGTGCACCATTCCGATGCCATGTGCAATGGCTATGTTTGGATTATTTATTCTTACGGGCTTACCCTTTACAAATATCTGTCCTTCATCAGGCTGATAAAGACCATACAGTATATTCATAAGGGTCGATTTACCAGCACCATTCTCGCCCAGCAACACATGAATCTCGCCTTGCTCTACCGTCAGATTGATATTGTCATTGGCACGTATTCCGGGAAAGGACTTACCAATACCTTTCATCTCTATTACTGCCGGCAATTAGTATCCCACCTCTCAAAAGTAATGAAACTGACACTTAGTCTAATTATACAGTTTATACAAATTTACATCAAATATTATAATAGCATGCTCATATGAAGCAAAAGCTAGATGCAGCATCGCATCTAGCTTTGATTCACCTTGTTCTGCTTGTTTATTCTTATTTCAATTCTACAGCTTTGAATGTCTTGAGCTCATCTACTGTTGTTGGTACAACGATTGTTCCATCAACGATAGCAGCCTTGTACTTGTCAACAGCTGTCTTCAATTCTGCAGGTACGTTGTTTCCGTTGTCACTGAAGCCAACGCCTTCTTCTTTTACACCAAGCTCGATAGCTTTTCCGCCGCCGAATGCATTGTCAGCATATGATTTGATTATTGTATATGTACCAACGTCAACTCTCTTTATCATGCTGCAGAGAACCTTGTTGTTCTTTGATACTGCGGCCTGATCCTGGTCAACACCTATTGCCCAGAAATCCTTTTCGTCAGCAGCCTGTATAACACCGATTCCGCATGCGCCGGAAGCATGATATATAACGTCTGCCTTCTGCTTGTTCTGTGCAAGAGCTATGTCCTTGCCCTTATCTGGGTTGTCGAATGCGCCTGTATAGTTAACTAATACTTTTGCCTTTGGATTAACAGAAGCAACACCTGCTCTGAAACCAACTTCGAACTTCTGAATAAGAGGCATTTCCATACCGCCTACAAAGCCTATAACGTTTGACTTTGTTGTAAGACCTGCGATAACGCCAACGAGGAATGATCCTTCATGCTCTTTGAAAGTAACTGACATAACATTTGGCTTGTTAACTACTGTATCGATTATACCGAATTTCTTGTCAGGATACTGGTCAGCGCCTGCATTCATAGCCTGCTCCATAAGGAAACCAACAGCTATTGAAAGATCTACTGACTGAGCCATATTGCCTATGTTAGCTTCGTAGTCTTCCTGCTTTGTTGACTGAAGTATAACAGGTTCAACACCCATTTCTTTTCCAGCCTTCTGGATTCCTTCCCAAGCTGAGTCATTGAATGACTTGTCACCAAGTCCGCCAACGTCTGTGATCATACCAAAGGAAAGTGCCGGCTTTGGAGCTTCTGTCGGAGCTTCTGTAGCTGCCGGAGTAGCTTCAGGTGCCGGTGCCGGTTCTGCCGGCTTTGCGCAGCCTGTGAACATTGTCATGACCATAACCAGTGCTAATACGATTACTAAACCCTTCTTAAACATCAATTTTCCCCCTTAATATTTAGTTTTGGATTGTATTACAATCGTGTTACTATTGCATTACAAATATATTATAGTATGCAACGATTAATATTTCTACATAATTTTGATATTTCCTGCTTTTATTTCTAAAAAATAAGTGCCAGGCACGACACAAAGACGCTTGCTGCTAATAAGTGTCTTTGTGTCGTGCCTGGCACCATGTTGCTAGCAGTTGCAGTCCAGAGGCCTTTCTGATATGAACTTCTTTGTCAGAAGCGCCTCTACGGCCTTGATGTAATCTTCATCAGCCACGAGGATTATCGGTCCTGTGCAACCCATTCCGCTTTCCGAGAATATCGATTCTTCAGCCAGAGCCGCTACTGCGTTCTCCAGTTCAAGTATGTCTATACCTGCTACTGATTTTGTTACCGGCTTCTTATCCAGCTTCTTGACCTCTGCCTTTGGAGCTGATTTCTTGCTTTCTGCCGTCAGTTCGCCCAGAATAGCATCCAAACCGGCCTTTCTGGCCTTAGCGAATTCTTCCTTGGCTATCTTCGTCAACCCGCCTTTGGCACAGCTTGCTGCGTACCTGAGTGCTTCACATACTACCGGAGCTCCTGAAGCCCTTGACAATATGCATATGATCTTTCCGTAGTTGTCTCCAACTCCCGGTCCATAGCCATAGCCTAGGGACTCATAGCTGCCGCCTGTGGTGTAGGATGAAAACATCTTCATCATTATGTTCCCGGTAAGGGTATCCATTACCATGATATCAGATGCAGCCGCCAGCAGATCGTTGCCTCTCATGACCACTCCGCCATCTGCCCTTACTGATTCTGAGAAGCTTATGTCATAACCATTGTTTTTCAGCTCTTTCAATGCTCTCTCTACCTGTCTTGCTCCATCTACGTTCAGAATTCCGACCGTTGGGTTTGATATTCCCAGTGCTTTTGCTGTGATTATTCCATACAGAGCGTTCTTCACCATACCTTCTACCCTGTGGGTGGAAGAAGTACCTGTGGTAGTAGCAAGTATAAGCTCTTTACCAAAGCCGGGAGTAATGACCCTGCCAACTGTGGATACTCCTATGGGGAAGCTGTAGTGCATGGTCACCGCTGCGTCCAGCTCTCCGCTTTCAAGCAGCTCATCCATTTTCTTGTGCATTTCTTCTTCATTGTTTACTTCTACTATTCTGAGGTTGGTATCGACCTTTGGGCCAACAAGCACTATCTCAAAATCGCTGTATTTCTTGGCAGCCATTTCAGCTCCCTTGACCAGCTCCGCTGTACCATGCTCGCTGCCCATAGTGGTCAAGCCTACCTTGACTCTTTTTCCGAATTCTCCGGTCATTATAGCATCAGCAATCTCGTTGAACACTTCACCGATCATTGACTTGACTTGATTTTCAGACATTAATATCACCCCTACTTTCTATCCAGTAAGAAGGATGCGAAATCTTTCATTGCTTCTGCTACCATTCCCTTGACTTCTTCCTTGGAAACTGCGCCTGACGCTTCTTCCTTGCCTGTATTCTTTTCGATTATGATGGATACACCGTCAAACTGGTTTGTCATTCTGCCGAGGAACAAGCTGCCTTTTCCAACTATCATGGCTTTCTCGAGGTTTCCTGCCAGCATCATTTCCCTCGCAGCTCCAACAAACGGAACTCCGGAGGGTATATGGCCCTGTGTAGGTGCAAAGCCCGGCATTCCATGATCCTTTATGAATGCAGGCATAACTGCTTTGTCAATATCGCCTCTCTTGGCGCCGAGAGCAGCTATCATCTTGAGGTTAGCCAGCGGAACGTCACCTGCTCCTGCCGGTTCTGTTATTTCCGGATTCTGCATTTCTACAGAATACTTGTCTATATCGGTTATCTTCATGCCGACATTATCCAGAGGCTTTGTTATAAGCGATTCCATAACAGCCTGTGGTGATGAGCCTGTGCCTACTGTATGTCTTCCTACTATATCGGTCCTCAGTACAGGGTTGACTCCGTCATTTTCGGTCACAAGTATTGCAAAGCCTCCAAGGCAGTCTTCAAGTACAGGGTAATCCTTTGCAACATGGTCTCTCGCATTCATTCCAAGCTTTGCTGTAGCTCCGCCTGCAACTATTGCAACACTCTTGTAAACTCCAGACTTAACCAATGCTGCAGCATTTATTAGTGAATGTGTGGGAGCAGCACAGAAGCCTCTTAAGTCTGAGCCTGTAGCACCAGTTGCGCCTGCGATCTCTGCAATAGCCTTTGCAAAGTTACCGCCGCCCCTCTGGTTCATATCTCCGCAAGCCTCTTCTGAGCATTCTATTATATACTCGATTGAAGCAGGATCGATATTGTTCCTGTATATAAGGTTCTTCAGAGCCATAACGCCTGAAGCCTTAACTACAAGATTCTCACACATGATATGTGCTGTAAGGTTCTTATCCTTTTCATGTGCTGCTTTTACGCAGCCTACCAGCTTGCTGCCCTTGTACAGAGGTTCTGCACCTGCATCCACCTTAATCTGGAGCTCTGCCTGGTCTACACCTTCTTTGAGCTTTGCGAGCTCAGCCTCTGTATACATTGGCTTTGCTGAAAGCTTCGCCTTTGCTTCAGCGAGGAAATCCTTTTCAAGGGATACCAGGTCAAAAGCATCGCTGAGCTTTATTGCTACATATAATTCATCCTGATCGATGATCTCACCCATCTTGCCTTCTGCCTTGGCGCTCTCCATCGGGTTCTTGAACCAAGGCCTGGGTATGTTGTTAAGCTCGTCGGGGAGTATATTTCCTATATATGCCTGGTTAGGAGCATATTTTACTGCTTCCTCATAGCTTCTCACATGCTGTGGCATCTTCTTGAGGAATTCTGATCCAGGATTGGTTTCATGTTCAAGGGCACAAGTGGTACCATAATGCATGATCATATCAGGTGTGTGAACAAGAACATAAGCCGTTCCTTTTACTACTGGTAAAGCCATTTATATTTACACCTCCTGTAAATTGTGTGATAGGCCTTCTTTGTCTGGATATTTATAGAGGGTGGTTCGCACCACCCCCTTTTAGTTATTTATCAAATACTGTCTGACCGTGTACTTCTGTTTCAAGAGCCTTGAGCGCTTTAAGCACTATGCCCCTTCTCAGAGTTTTTTCGTCTTCCTTGCTGAGTGCCGGATTTCCCAGCGGATGTGGTATCGCTATAGCAGGAACTATCCTGTTTGCACCAACCGTCAGGGAAATCGGAACAACTGTGCAAATGTGTACTACAGGAATGCCTGCTCTTTCGATTTCTTTTACCATCGTTGCACCGCAACGTGTACAGGTTCCTCAGGTCGATGTGAGGATAACGGCCTGAACTCCATCCTTTACCAGTTCCTGTGCAAAGGTTGAAGCGAACTTCTTTGAATTGGCAACTGAAGTTCCGTTACCTGTTGTTGTATAGAAGTATCTATGAAGTTCTCCTATTACGCCTTCTTTTTCAAGGTCCCTAAGTACGTCAACAGGGAGGACTCTATCTGAGTCTGTGTTGGCATAGGTCGGGTCATAGCCGCCGTGAGCTGTTTCATAGGTTTCAGCTGTAAGATCCATAACTCCAGCTATGTCATATTTGCCGTATTTGGAAGCACTGGAGGACTCTATCCTGTCCGGATTGCCTTTGGGTACTATACCACCGGAGGTAACAAGAGCTATCTTTGCATGCTTCATATCTTTTACAGGCTGGTTTGGAGCAACCCTGTCAAAGTCAGGCATAGGATATTCTGTTACGAAGGCTTCACCCTTGAGCTTTGCTACAAGCATATTAACCGCTCTCTTGGAGCCTCTTTCAGCATTGAATACGTTCTTCCTTACTCCTCTTGGGATATAACCTTCTTCTGCCGGTGTTCCAACAGTTTCATTCTTGCCAAGCTTCAGCGCGAGCTTTGCCATGGCCGGAATTGCCTGTCTCATACCTGTAGCAGCATTTGCTGTTTCTACTATATGGAGATCCTTCTTGAACATATCAACACCGGGGTTCTCAGTGTACATACCTGTAACCACGGGGATGTTAAGAGCTTCTTTGACTATCTTGCATATGGATCCACAGGCTACTCCATATCTGCCTGCGTTAAAAGCCGGGCCTGCTATGAAAAGATCCGGATTGTACTTCTTTATCATTTCCAGAACTGCAGCAGAAGCTTCCTCCAGGTTTTCATTGAAATATGAGTCACCGCATATTACAGTGGCAACTATTTCAGCCTCATTTCCCAATGCTGCCTTAAGAGCCATACCGGGACCAACAACGCC
>CAZNMO010000002.1:22101-30833 GCA_964574195.1 uncultured Clostridiaceae bacterium
CAGGCTTGACATCAGCTTTCTCTTCTCCACCAATACCACCATAGAATTGGTTTATATAGTGAACTACTTTAATCATTTAGAAGTTTCCCTCCTCTCTAGATTTGCTAGACTGAACCAATCTTTTTATCAGTCTTTAAACTGGGTGTACTGGTCTCTGATTGATTTTACTTCAGTATTGATAGCATCAACATCAAGAACCATTTCCATCATACCGCACTGTTCATCATATACATTTGCATCAACCTGATCTTTTAATTCAAATATGTGGTATACTCTGAGTCCCAACGAGACTCCTGCCAAAGGACCTGCGAAAGTTGGGTCACCTGCTGTAACTGTCTCAGCAGTAAGACCTGCAGATTCAGCTTCGGAAGTTCCGAGAATTACAACTACGTTCTCTTTGCCGTATTTCTCTGATAAATCCAAAACTCTCTTCTGGTTTTCGAGATCCATTGCTCCTGCGGCCGTTCAGACGAAGCACTCTGTAGATGCAAATACAACTTCAGCGCCGACTGTCTTAACGCACTCTTCTATTGCAGGAGCAGGAATACCATCTCTGTCACCAATGATGATAACCTTTTTATCCTGTAACATCATATTCATCCTTTCAAAATTTATTTTGTTACGCGTTTCGCGTTTCGTGTTACGCGTTTTGAGCTATACTTCGAAGCTTTTGCTTGCATTCGCGCAACTCGCAACCCGCAACCATACCCCATAGGAATACCCAAGGGTTCTATTAATACATTGTTGCACCAAGCTTGTTGAAGCCTATTTCGCTTGTTGCTCCTGTTATTACCTGAAGCTCAGCCACTATACTTCCATCGGGCTTGAGGCTTCCTGCAAATCCACCTGCGATGGTGTCTGCCGGTGCGAGATATCCAATTACCTTCTTCATAGCAGGAAGATTGATAACTTCATTTGCATTGCCGCCTGTAACAACAGCGTCAGCTGATTTGTCAGCGTCTGCAAGTGACTGGGATGCTCCATCCCTGCCTGCATACTCGTCAGTAACAAGTACCGTTTTGATTCCCTTTGCAGCTATCTTCTTGCAGTTCATCATAAGGTCAGTATCAGGATTTCCGAAACCTTCCTCAGATATTATTACTGCATCAAGATTCATGAATTCAGCAAGCTTTGCTGTCCAGTTGGAGGATCTTTCCTTGTCAGCCAGATAAACATTTTCATTTGTTATGATTACTCCGACAAAGTTGTAATCCTTTCCATGTCTTTCATAAAGATCTTCAATTATAGGATTGTTCAGATGATTATAGGTTGGGTTCTTGTCACAGGCTGAAACGCAGTTACCGCTTGTGATAGCTCCATCCATAACCTCTGTAGGATATATCAATGTAGGCACTATCTTCTTTGCATCTACGCCGTATACATATGTGTCATGAAGAAGCCCCTGTGTCTGAAGCATATAAACATATGCAACTCTCGGAAGGTTAGGATACTGCTTCATTCCTTCCATAAGTGTAGGAGTTTCATATACTTTTACTTCATCCGGCTTTACGTTTCTTGCAGCTTCGCCGAGATATGCAGCAGCCTTGTAACCAACCATTCTTACTGCCTGCTCATGCTCATGCTGGAGAAGCTTCTCAACCGGTGTACATACAATTACTACATTCTGAGTCTTTGAGAAAGGAGTGTAATCTGCTCCAGGACCGCTCATATCTATGATACCTTCCTGGAAGCCCACGATCTTACCTGCAGTAACAACTGCAGCACCCTTCAAAACGTGTGTTTTACCTGAGCCTACCACATCAACCTTGCTAATCATACCCGGGAATATTCCTCCAGGTCCTTCAACCTTAACTCTTGGCTCAATTACGTCTTTAACAGGCATAATTCTGGTCTCTTCACCAGGTTTTGCGATATCGATCTCGATACTTGTGAGTCTTGGGTCTCCACTTACTGCTTCGAGAAGTTCTGCTTTATTGACATAAAGGGTACCGTTTTCTACCTTGGTGGCATTACCGAATTGAACATCTTTTATAAATATATTACCCAACTCTAAACGCAAAACGTTCACCTCCCTAAAAATATGAGTGATTTATAAAAATGCTCTCGCATTTTTCCGTGCCTATATGTGCTCTTTTATAAGGTTTTCAACTGTTTCAGGTGTACAATTTTCAGCTCCGCTGATTTCCTTTACCTTTTCACCATTTTTGTACACTATGAAGGTTGGAAGTCCCATTACCTTCTGTCCTATTGCAAGTCTTCTGTTTGCAGTAGTGTTAAGTGCACACATCTTTATTTTGTCCCCATACTTGTCAGCCAATGCATGAACATCTGGCATCAAAGCTTTGCATGGTTCACATTTTTCTCCCCAGAAATCTACCAATACCGGGCCTGCTGCCTGAAGAACCTCTGCGTCAAAATTGTCCTTGTTTAACTCTATCATTTTTTCACCTCCTTCTAAAATACTACCGTTACGAGTTACGTGTTGCGGGTTACGCGTGGCTCCAGCAGGGCTTCGAAGTCCTGCCCTCGTACGCGAAACGCGAAACTCGAAACGCGCAACCTTAAATTCTAGTGTTCAAAATTCTTTTCTATATATTTTTCAGCATTTACTGCAGCTATGGCTCCATCTGCTGCCGCTGTTATGACCTGTCTGAGAGATTTTACCCTTACATCACCTGCTGCGTATATTCCAGGCACCGATGTCTGCATTTCCTCATCAGCGATTATATAACCCTTTGCATCCATATCCACTACACCCTTGGCAAAGTCTGATATCGGCTTGGTGCCTACGAACATGAATACGCCGTCCGTTCTATAGTCAATTACTTCATTGGTCTTGACATTTTTTATCTTTACGCCTTCAACGATTCCGTCGCCATATATTTCATCAACTACTGAATCCCACATGATATTTATCTTTTCATTGCTCATCGCCTTTTCCACTATGGATTTGGCTGCTCTGAACTCATCTCTTCTGTGTACTATCGTTACCTTTTCAGCAAACTTTGTAAGATAGATGGATTCTTCAACTGCAGCATCTCCGCCGCCTACTACAACTACTTCAAGCTCTGTGAAGAAATCGGCATCACAGGTTGCACAGTAGGAAACACCTTTGCCTCTGAACTCAGCCTCACCGGGCACGCCCAATACTATAGGCTGTGCTCCCGACGCTATTATTATAGTCTTACCGCTTATTTCCTTGCCGCTGCCCAGCTTGACGACTTTTACCTTGCCGCTGATATCAAAACCTATGACATCATCTTTTACAGTCTCTGTACCAAAAGCTTCAGCCTGGCTCTTCATTCTCTCCATAAGCTTCGGCCCTGTAGGCATTTCTATGGAACCAGGATAGTTCTCAAGTTCTTCTGTAGTTCCCGCCTGTCCACCCCACTTTGCCTTCTCTATTATGATTGCACTCATTTTGGATCTGGAAGCGTATAAGCCGGCTGATAAACCTGCCGGTCCGCCTCCTATGATCACTACATCGTATATTTTGCTCATTTTTCAACCTCCCATATGCTGTTTTCAAACTGAATTCGTTTAAAAACGCTTATTGCCTCACTTTTATTTAAATTTACATTGTGATACTTTCCAAGGCACCCTCAAAGAGCCTCAAATCTACAAACCTGAAATCCTCAAGTACCTGCTCGCTCCAGCAGATCGGCATGTTGTCCTTCTGGAACCTCTCGGTTACAACTATACTGCTTTCTATTATCTCTAGCGACTCAACATCCAGAGTAGTTCCAGACTTGATAATAATGCTTCTGTATGGCGTTTCATTTGGTTTGACACTTCCCATCAAAGGATGCGTCATAAGCTTTGCACCTTTGTGGATCATGTCCCTGACCGATTTGAGCACATCAATATATTGCCCATCTATAAAGCTAATATCCAATCGGCCGCTGTACTTCTCCACCAGCATAGTATTGTTTGTAAGTACCTTAAACCTTTTATCCAGCTTTATCCCTCCAAATTTCCGCTTATATACCCTCGTTCTGACATTTGTTGCAAAAATATAAAAAGAGGTAGAGACTATGCCTCTACCTCTGTTATTATACCTGAGATATTCTTCGATAGATGAGCTGAAGCCTCACTTAACGATTTGATCCTTCGGTGCTTACGCTTTCCAGAGGTGCGTACGATTATCGGTCCTTTTGCCTGAGAGCTTCATCATAAAGCAGTTTATTATGACTTATTCCTTCGGCGCCATTGCTGGTCTCTCCCGAAAACCATCTTCCGCACTATATACAATTTCTATGTCTAAGTTACATACTATTGAAAAAATCTATATACCTGAAATTTAAGCCTAATATTATATGTTAAATATACTACAATTTATTCCTATTGTCAAATTTTTATCAGTTCATAATCTTTGTGTCCAAGGCCTATTTCTTCGCCGTAGGAAAACTGTCTTGTGGCGTCTATGTTGCTGTATAGCCCTTTGAATTTATCCCCGCCCTCTTCGTGGTTGCACTTGAGGCTGCTGTTCTGGTTACCGGTCTGCGCATTGACCAGGTCATAGGAGGCGGCATCGATTGCAACCGGATCCTTTGAGGCTAGTATGCCTATATTGGGCACTATGTATGCCCCGCTGAAGCCCACGCAGTCACAAAGCGGTGTGATATCCATCAGTATATTGATGTATCCCACATTTTCGCCCTTATTCTTTACCGCTCCATAGGCGTATTCCACCATTCTTTCAATAAAAAGAGGAATCTCGGTATCCCACTGCGGGTTGATGGCCCTTATGGGGCACATGGAAATACATTCTCCGCAGCCTATGCAAGTCTCGCCGATCAGAGCCTTCTCTCCGTCCTTGCCAATAGCAGTAACAGGACAATATTTCAAGCAAGTCTCACAGCCTACACATTTTTTTGATACCTTTGGCTTCATTACCGAATGCTGCTGTTGTTTTCCGGCTGCAGGTGCACAGCCCATGGCTAAATTTTTTATAGCTCCACCAAAGCCTGCTGTCTCATGTGCTTTGAAATGGGACAGTACGATCATCTTGGAAACGCTCTCAACTTCCTTGGCGATCTTCACTTTATCGAAATGCTTTTTATTTATTTCAACTTCTACAGAATTCTTGCTGTATATTCCATCAGCGATTATCACAGGCGCATTGACAACGGCATACGAAAATCCGTTGTAGATCGCAGTGTTGTAATGATCCACACCGTTGGCCCTGGAGCCGTTATATAGTGTGTTGGTATCCGTCAGAAAAGGCTTTCCTCCGTTTTCCTTCACCTTGTCAACTATCTGTCTGGCAAAAGTTGGTCTTATGTATGAGGTGTTGCCCTTTTCTCCGAAATGCATCTTGATAGCGACTATATCATCGTTGGATATCATAGCTCCGAAGCCCGCTTTATCATACAGCCTCTGGAGCTTTGTAAGCAAGCTTTCCTGTTTCCCATGGGAATGAACTCCGGCAAAATATACTTTTGATTTCATTTGTTTTCCGCTCCTTATACAAGTATTATAACGAGTCTATACTTCAAAATACAATGCCACTGCACCTGGGCCGCCGTGTGTCGCAACAACCGAGCCCACTTCACCCCTTATTATTTCCTTGACATTATACTCTCGCTTTATTTCCTCCTCCAGAAGGTTCATATGCTCCAGGTCAACTATGTGGTTTATGCCTATCACCTTGCCGTCCAATGTCCAACCATTATCTCTTATGGTATCAAGCACTACGGCAATAGCCTTTTTTATACCCCTTGCCCTTTCAAAAAGCTCCAGCTTTCCGTCCTTAACAGTAAGTATCGGTTTTATGTTTAGTATTGAACCGACCACTGCTGCCGACAGCGAGAGCCTACCGCCCTTATGAAGGTATTTTAGTGTATCAACTATGATCATATGTTTGAGCTTCTCCTTGGAAGCCTCTATCTCCCTGGCTATCTCCTCGGGGGGTATGCCTTGTTCGGCAAGCCTTGCGGCTTTTATCACCAACATCCCGGCACCCATTGTTACTCCCATGGTATCGATCACGTGAATCCCGTCCCCGCCTAACTGCTCTTTGGCTATAAGTGCAGAATTATAGGTTCCGCTCAGCTGCGAGGATGCATGTATGGATATGATCTTGTTCCCCAACTCCAGCTCTTGCTTATAAGCATCCATAAACTCCACAGGTGGAACCTGGGAGGTGGTCGGTAATTCCTCCGCCGTTTCCAGCTTTGTCATAAACTGCTCCAAAGTAAGGTCTACCCCATCCTTGTATGATTCATCACCAAAATGAACCGTCAGGGGCATCACTTTTATCGCATATCTCTCAACATACTCTTTGGGAACGTCACATATTGAGTCAGTAATAATCCTTATTCCCATTTGTAATCCTCCATATACAATTTTTTCCGGATACCTTGCAGCTATTGTCAGATGACGGCTGCTACCTCATCCCGGGAAAACCTACCTGCCGCAAGGCTTCATATACAACAATGGCGACAGAATTGGCCAGATTCAGTGATCTTGCATCATTTATCATAGGCACCCTTATGCAATGATCCTTGTTCGCGTCCAGCAAAGGCCTTGGCAGCCCAGCAGTCTCCTTGCCGAATACCAGGAAACAATTCTCCTTGTATTGCACGTCAATATGCCTCTTATCACCTTTTGTGGTCGAATAAAAGAATAAGCCTTCAGGATATTTGCTCTTCAGTTCATCAAAGGAGTCGTAGTAGGATATATCAACCAGGCTCCAGTAATCAAGCCCCGCCCTTTTCAGATACCTGTCATCCACTGAAAAGCCCAGGGGCTTTACAAGATGGAGCCGGCAGCCTGTAGCGGCGCAGGTCCTTGCAATATTGCCGGTATTCTGAGGGATTTCCGGCTCAACCAAAACTATATTCAGGCTCAATTTATCAACTCCAATGTAATCAGTGAAAATCGTCCTATATTATAAATAGCACATTTCACTTAATGATTTCCATTATTTTTGTTTCCGATTATGAATATACCATACATTAACATATTATGCCCTATAAGTATATCATAACTATTTAACAGCAACAAAAAAGCAAGTTTGCTATATTGGTTTGCCCTATAAAAATATAGCAAAATTGCTCTTTTATCCTTATTATCCCTTTGTTGTATACAATTATTCAGTTATTGCAACATCAACTTCCATATCCCCAATATTTTCCAAAATCATTGGCACGCATATGGTTTTAACACCTTTGGTCGATACTGCCATGTCATTGCCTACCAATATTGTCGGAGGAGTGATGTCAATCTTTATACCATTATTGTAAAACTCGGTGGATACATTCCCCATGATCATATTGCCAAGCTCGGCTATTGCGCTTTTTGCCATTTCCTCAAGTGCATTGACTTCCATTCCAAACATCATTGCAGAGGCTATCTTACAAGCTGTGGCTTCATTCATGCTAAAAAAGACTTGCCCTTTGAATTCACCGGCTATTCCTATGATAATTACAACGTTGCCTGCCGTGAAAGGTGAATTCTTGATGAATATCTGTCCTCGGCTGACGTTTGTATTACAGATCATCTTAATCAAATCAACTGATACATTGATAAATGGATTTATATATTCTACGTTCATTTATGTGTCCTCCTTGAAAAACGGATTCTGATATATTCTACATTTATATCTACTATTCCTCCTATTTTTCAAATATAATTACACTATCCTAAAAAACGTCAATTGCGCATAGGGTATAATAGCGTAATGGGAAGGCTTTCGCCTTCCCATTACTTGTAAAGTCTATTTATGCTGCCGGATCATAGAGCAGCATGCTGCTCTTGTTCACATCTATAAGTCTTCCATCGTCTACAGGGCTTATTGTTCCCTTTGCCTTGATTTCATTGACAAGCGCATCTCTTACAGGTATTGCTGTGTCAACTCTGTTGACACCTTCCTTGAGCATTACATATTTGTCGCCGCCATCTGCCTGGAAGTCATTTGTGACTACCTTATAGAGCTTGTTGTCATCCAACTTTGAGCCATCTGCCATTTTTATCTCAACTATCCGTTCTCCTGCCGGCTTGGTGGAATCATATTTCACCATTACACCTGAGAACTGTCCGGGGTTGAAGTCGGCGGACATGATACCATGCTCGATTGCCGCTCTGACTTGTTTTCCAGTCAGATCCATAGTATAAAGTGTGTTGTCAAAAGGCATTATCTCATACAGAACTCCCATGGTTATGTCACCTGCCGGAAGGTCTCTTCTGAGGCCTCCGCCATTCTGCAAAGCAACGTCAGCTTTGACTACCTTTCTCATAACATCTGATGCCCAGTTTCCAAGGAGTGTCGTCTGTGTGTCCTTTGGGCTATGCGGGAAGTCTGCAGTAGCCTTTCCTATAACCTCATTCTTTATTGGTCCAATGATAGACTGTATATAGCTAAACCATGCTACTGTCTTAGCATCCGCTGTGGCCTTGACCACATTGCCGTCAACAGAAGGAACTACCTCTACTGTCTTCTTGTCCTTTATATCGTAATACATTTCCAGATTTGCTACGGATCTTCCGTTATAATATGCCTGAACTATCGGTATGTTGTTTACTGTACCGTATACTGTCTGATGTGTATGCCCTGATACTACCGCATCAACTCCGGTCACTGCCTTTGCAAGCTCTGCAGCCTCACCGGTGATCTCCTTGGTTTCACTATTCTGGAATGCTCCAAGATGTGAAAGCACAACTATCATATCTGCTCCTGCAGCCTTTACTTCAGGCACCAATGCGTTTACTACAGTTGCAGGATCCCTGAATTCAAAGGGTGCTACCAGCTCCGGCTTTGCTTTTGTAGC
>CAZNMO010000002.1:30843-62977 GCA_964574195.1 uncultured Clostridiaceae bacterium
CTTTACACCCTTCTTTTCTACTATTACATATGGTTTAACAAAGTCAGCAGTTTTCCCTGTTGCCTTATCGATAAGATTTGCACCAAGGTAAGGGAACTTGGACTGCTTGATTCTTGCCTTGAGATTGTCAAGGCCCCAGTCAAATTCGTGATTGCCAAGTACCATTGCATCAAAACCGGCTTCATTCATAGCAGTTGCTACAGGCACTCCGTACATGAGGTTAGAATCTGCGCTGCCCTGGAACATATCACCTGCTGAAAGTATCAATGTGCCATCCTTATTCAGCTTTTCCTGAGCTTTCATGTAACCGACCAATTTTGCGACTCCTGGGTTCTTACCGGCTTCTGCCAGTGTACCATGGAAATCGTTTACTGATAAAATATTTATCGTTTTTACCGTCTTTTCCTTTGGTATAAATATTATTCTTCCTGCCAGCAAAGAAGCCTTTGCATCCTTAGCTGTCATATTGTTTACTATAAGCAGCTCATCAACAGTCTTGCCATATTTCTTTGCCACTGTTTCAAGGCTATCACCTGCAACTGCAGTATACCGCTCTGTAGGTACTGTGATCAGGTTGTAATTGTTGTCTACTACAGGGCTTATTGTCTTCTTTTCCTTTATGTAGTTAATTATTAGTGTCCTTATCTGGCCGTCGTCTCCGAGAGCGACCTGTGAATCATACAGGTTCTTCGGCTGTGTGAGGCCTATTGCAGCCATGTGGTTTCCACCACCGCCAAATCTATAGTTGTTCAATGCTACTCTGAAGGTCTGTGTGTCTGTAACAAACTGTCCCTTATAGGTCAGGTTGACAACTCTTTTTCCTGCCGGCTGAGTCAGATCCAACTGATAATTTACGCCCTGTATCATGTCATAATTATACCCAGGCACATTGGAATCAAAGGTGATCTTCTCATCATCGGGCTTCATCTTGTTGAAATAGTTAGCAGAAAACTCAATATAGTCTCTAAGCTGTTTTCCGGTCATCTCAGTAACATTCAGGAAGTTTTCATAAACATAAAGAGCATTGATGTCACTTACCTTGACATCTCCCTTTGGTATCCTGCTGCTGTCATTAAAGGAAGCTGCTATGGAAACATCCGCTTTTCCATAATACATCTGTACATTCTGTATCAGATCAACCAAAGCAGTATCTTTGATCTGCTGATCGATACCGCTGAATTCCTCGGTGGATTTACCGATTACCGTGTTGACCATTGTGTCAACGGATTCGATATCTGCCTTCACTATATCAAGGACTTCCTTTGCAGGCTCGAAATCCTTTACATCAATATTCTTTGACTCCTTCTTTGCTACAGCCCATTTGCCGTCAGCCTTTTCAAAGGTCAGGTCGATCTCCGACACCTTCTGCCCCCACTTCTTTGGCTGTACAATAAGAACTCCGTTTTCCGTCTGTCCAGCAACGTCAGCATGTGCATGGCCGGACAGTATCGCTGTGATTTCAGGACAAGCATTTGCCAATGCCTTTACCTGATCTTCATTGAGAAGATCACCCTTTTTTTCGATACCGGAATGTGCCGACACTATTATGGCATCAACCTTTTCAGTTTCTTTAAGGACCTTTACCCATTTCTTGCCTTCTTCAACTATGTCCTTGAACTGAAGGTCTGTCACATTATTTTTGTCCCAGGTTTTGACGCCTGTTGTTGTGAAGCCGAGGATACCAATTTTGATGCCGTTTACTTCTTTTACTATGTAAGGCTTTACAAAGTTAGTACCATCTGCCTTATAAATGTTTGCAGAAATAACCGGGAAATCCGCATCTCCCATTACTTTTCCAAGCAATTCCAAGCCATAATTGAACTCATGATTGCCTAATGTCCATGAATCATACTTCATCATGTTCATTATCTTCATCATTGGATGTTCAACCTTTGATGAATTATCCAGATAATACTGGGCAAATGGAGTACCCTGAATGGTATCACCATTATCGATCAGGATGGTGTTGGGATTCTTGCTCCTTACATCCTTGACCACCGAGTATACCTTTGCTATACCCTGCTGTGCCTCCTTCTGTGTGTAGTAATCAAAGGTGGCAATGTTCGCATGCAGGTCACTGGTCCCCAGGATAGACACCGTTACGGCATTGCCTTCAGCCGCCCAAACGCTGCCCATGGGCATCAGCAGTGAGAGGATCATGATCAGAGTAAGCATCCAGCTTATTCTTTTGGAAACCTTTTTCATCTTCATACCCCCATATATTTTATTCGCACTTATACCAGTATTTAGGTATTCATGCATACATTTCAATTATATCATAAAACTGGGACTTGATATATATCATATGATATAATCAATTTTAGCCGCAGGGAAAATCTCGGCTATGTTTTTTCGAAAAAAATCCTCCATTTCTGCCAGCTCATCATTCCTGTAGACATATTTTCCGTAGCCGAATTGTCCATACTTGTAACGTCTTTCTTCCTCATTCATCGGTATGTCGTTCCCGGGAAATATTTCATTTATGTTTTTCTTTGCCCTCGCAGTAAACCGGTGTGATATTATCTCAAAGCTTATGGGACTGTTCCTATGTGCTCCCAGTTTGTCTTCAAGCTCGCGGAGCATTTCACCATAGCCGTTCTGCCAGCCATCATAAAGCATGACCGGGGCTATTATGAAGCCCAGCGGGTATGCACTGTCGGCGATCTTCCTCGCCGCATCAACTCTCTCATTCATGGCTGCCGTGTTATGCTCATACCTTTTTATGATATCTGCCGAATTGAGGCTGAACCTTACAGTGGTATGCCCGTTATGATCGGCATCCAGTATGCCATCAACATCTGTGAATTTGGTCACAAACCGGAACCTTCCCAGAGCCTGCCCCCCAAAGAAGTTAATCGTCTGAAGCAGTGCGCCGGTATAAGGCTCTACCGGTATCGGGTCAGAGGTGGCGGCGCCTTCAAAATACGTAAGGCCAGGCTCCCTCTCTTTTATGTAATCAGCTGCTTTTGCCAGTATTTCTTCAACATTGACATATACTCTCATATAGGGCTTTTTCCCCAACTGTGTATTCAGGTAACAATACATGCACATACCCATGCAGCCGGTGGCAAGGGGCAGCTGATAATTGGCAGACGGCTTGCAACTCTCAAAATCGAGAGTACGCCTGATTCCTACCACCAGCGTGCGCTTACCCTCGGAATATGCCTGCTGAGGTGTCTTTCCGGGTATGTCTGTTACTCTGTTGTGCGACTTCAACATGCCTATTTCCACTTCCCGGGCACTGAATATATCAAAAAGCTTTCTTCCCATCGGGTACTTCAAGGCTTCCTGCTCAAAAAGCACACGCTTCGGATCAAAGGGCATAATAACAACTCCTCTATTTTTATTAACATGACAACCTTTATTATGCGCAAAAAAAATAATTGACTTGCGTCAATTATCGATCACGATGCTGCTTGCATCTGTTACCAGGAACCTATTCCTACAATATGAATTTTTCTATAGCCTCTGCGACCCCATCGGCCATATAGTCTCCCGTAATATAATCCGCCGCCGCTTTCAAAGCCTCCTCGGCATTTCCCATAGCTATACCCAAGCCTGCGTATTCGATCATGCTTATATCATTTTCATTGTCACCTATGGCAATTATCTCTTCTCTATCGATTCCATACATCTGTGCAAGTATTTTGACGGCATTGCCCTTTGTTACTCCACTGTTCATTACCTCAAGATTATCCTTCATTGACTGGCTTACCGATACCAAGCCCGTTTCATTGATCTCATTCCTGAGGCTCTGGAGCTTTTCACTGTCACTGTCTACTACAACAGCTTTGAGGATATCGACGCCTTGCTCCAGAAGAGCTGCCTCAAGATCGTCAACTATCCTGATCTTTACCTGGTCTTCCTCCCCAAGATACTTGTTCCATTCCGTATAGCGCAGAGATACATTCATCAGCTGCTCTGAATAAATGGTGTCCTCTGTGAAAAAATGGCCGATAAGCCCGTATTTGTGGGTAAGTCTTATCATTTCCTGTAGGGCTTCCTTGTTCAATATATCCCTGAATATTGTTTTCTCAGTATCCGCCGGATCATTGAATACAGCTTCCCTGATTATAGCTCCATTGCTTGCTATTATTGGCGTGCTTACACCTAAAAGCTTTGCGTATACCCTGGCAGAGGTATATATCCTTCCGGTGGCCACAACCATATGTACTCCCTTTTCAAGGGCTTTACCGAAAGCTTCACGGTTTCTTTCAGATACTTTTTTCTCGCGGTTGAGCAGCGTATAATCCATGTCAGTGACAAGCATTTTATATTTTTGTTTTTTTATGTCCAAAGCGATCTCTCCCCGAAACAATTTTGTTGTTAATATTATTCTCCAATATATTTTATATCAATTGACAATGTTTTCAAAGTAAAAAAAATCACAGCATATGCTGTGATCCTTAATTATCTATTTGGTGCGCGAGGTGGGATTTGAACCCACACACCCTTGCGAGCGCTAGCACCTGAAGCTAGTGCGTCTGCCGTTCCGCCACTCGCGCCAACAAACGTATTATACCACGTTTGTTTTTTGATTTCAATAAGTATTTTGCTGGAAAATCAACAAATTCAATAAACCTATCTGGTAAGTAAGGAATAGTCCGTTCCAGACAGCAGATTCGCATTTCTCTTTCTTGTTGATTTTTCCTCTCTTTTTCCCGTTATATACATACCCATACAAAAATATACAAATCCTGCTTTTTTCACAGCGAATCTCTTTGCCTTCCTCCTGAAGGCATCCAGAGCCTGCTTCTCCTTCTTGTCGGCCTGATAACCACCGTATCTCATTTTCTCCAGCAGCAGGATAATGGACGGAGCTTCTGAAAAAGCGAGCCTGTCTACCTCCCAAAGCCTATTCAGATACTCTCTCAGAGTCTCATCCCTATCTATACTGAAGCCGGAATGCACCAGACATGACAAAACGATTTCCAGGTATCCCATTGCGAAAGCTCTTCCATTGGCGCGCCTCAAGCCAGCTTTCTTCAACATCAGCTTTGCATAACTGAAAATGAATCTGGACATCAGGGCAATTATCAAAATCAGCACTATCACATTTATCAAAAAGGCAAGCTTCCTAAGAGGGTCGGCTCCCTGCTGCTCAGCCTCATAGACAGTATCACTCACTTCAACGTCCATATCATGAAGCTCTCTTCCTCTTTTCGAACCCGCTCCGACTAACTTTATGCCTGGATTTACAGCTTCCGCCGGAATGGGAGCCCGGACTGCTTCCGATGCCGGTGCTGATGCTATTTCTATTTCAGGATAATAGGGGGTCGGCTCAAAGGTTACCCAGCCATGATCGTCAAAGTATACCTCTACCCAGGCATGAGCATCTGACCCTTTTATTGCCCTGCTGTCTCGTCCGTCATACCTGCTGATAAAGCCCTCCACATATCTGGATGGAATCCCGACCTCCCTCAGCAGTATCGACATAGCTGTTGCGAAATAAGTACAGTAGCCCTCCTTGCCTTCAAAGAGAAAATGATCAATGAACTCCGCATTTTGAGGAAGAGCCCCAGGTTTCCTGTTATACTTATAGTTCGTACGCAGATATTCCTCCAATGCCTTTGCCTTATCATAGTTATTGCTATACATCCCAGTTATTTCATTAGCCAGCGCCTTTACCCTCTCAGGAATGTCAGGATCCAAGGCCGTATATACAGCAATATCATCAGCTGAAAGATTGTTTATCCTTGCAAAACGCAGGCTGGTTTCATCAATATAAGGTATCCTGCATATTACTGAATAGTTTTCCCCCTTCATCATCATTTTTGATGCATAAACCTCGGAATCCTCATCAGAGAATATTCTCCGTGAATCATGCAATACCTTATACACCGAATAAGGTGAAAATATGGTTGAAGTGACAAGCTTTTCATTCTTGATCTCCAGTGCGCGCTCCAAGGTCCTGACCTCTTCTCCAAAGGGTAGGTCCATGGGATCACCCGGGGTATATTGCTTGTATTTACGCTCAGATTTATACCAGCTATTGCCCAGGTATTTCTCCTTTACCGTACCTCTCAGGTAAAGTGTATCCTCACTTCTGGTCCTTACTGTCATCAGGACTGAATCATCTGTGTTTATAGCTCCTCCCAGCCTTCTGCTTATATATCCGGCTGAGTTCAGACTGAACCTTGAGTTGAAGCCGTAGCTGAAGGACTCCAAGGAATCATTCCTAAGATCAGCCATAAAGGGAAACATCCTTACTACACTGTCATTGAGCCAAGGCCATCTCACCGGTTCTATGTTCAGCGGGAGGGCCAAAGAAGCCACAAGCGCTATGGAAACAACAGCAGTTGAAACGAATATCCAATTTCTTCCCACATCCTTCTCAACTTGGGCGCCTGATGAACTCCAGGCCTTAAGCCTTCTTCCATAAAGCTGATATGAATATAATGTTATAGCGCCTAAAAGGAATAGTGCGAAATACGTCTTTGCCTTTTCAACATATAAAAGCCAGAAAGCCCAGTATAACAAGGTGCCTGCAGAAATAAGCCCGAAGCCTCCCTTTCCTGAGAATACAACAGGGAAGATAATACTCATTACAAGCAGGTCATACATTATCATAAATGCAAAAGAGTAAGCCTGTTCAAAGGGATTATTTCCAGACACATACCAATATAGCCAGTTATAAAATCCCTTGGACCATATCAGAAAGACAGAGACAATATTCTGATCCCTGTAGTAAAGATACAGCAGCCAGCCAAGCCCCACAACAGCAAAGGCTGCGGCAGACAATGGATAAACCACCATCAAAGTAATGATGGCCGTAACCGCCAATGTAAAGGCAGCCACCGACCCAGGGCTTGTTTCCATCCCTGTGAAATCTGCTACTGCAAGGTTAAGGCTAAAACTCATTATGAATATGAGAGCAATGTAGAATAGCAGTTCTTTATTATTCCTATTTCTCATATTGACCTCCCAGCACCTGCCTTATATCGTCCTGAAGGCTGACTGTGAAAAGCCTGAAGCCGTTTTGCCGCATCAGCCTGACGCTGTGCTCGGTGTTGTCGCTGTCCTGGCATAGATATATTATCACAAATTCAACTCCGGAATTTTTTAGAGAAAGGAATGCCGGAAATGCCTTGTCAACACATGGGGTTATCACTATTACAGTGGCATCCCATGTCAGCTTCCTTATCTCTTTTATCATAAGATCCTCCAGCGGCATATCTCCGTTGGCAGAAGACTTGCTGAGCATATCAAGGAATCCATTGAACCGGTCGGCCTTCTTTGCCGAAAAGGTCAACTGCTCCTCTCCCTTAGCAATGAAATTTACCGACATCGAACGGGACAATGCGTATTTCATTATCGAGGCAGCACATTCTGCACCTTTTTCCTCAAGGTCATAAGCCGATTCCCCCTTGAAGCCGTAGTCATAAAGATCCAAAAATATGTTCAGGCTGGCAGAAGCATTTATCTCAACATTTCTTACATAGAAATCGCCCCTATGTGCAGTGACCTTCCAGTGTATGCGCTTGAAGCTGTCCCCCAGGACATATTTCCTTATATCCTTTGTACTGGCGTAGTCCTCAAAGGCATTCTGTCTGACAGCGGTCGTACCAAACTGCTGCTTTAAGGGTATATCCAGATGTTTGAGGTCGTATACCCGTGGATGCACGCAGAGATATCGATTGCCGTCAAAAACCTTTTTCCATTTGACAACACCCAGTATATCTTCAAATTCAGTTTCTATCAGGCTGATTTTATATATACCCTTATGTTTACAGGTAAAGTCCCTGGATACATTTACCACCCTTTCTGCCAATATTGAGTAGACCTTGTGCTTCTGATCTTCACCTACTAGCTTTTGGGAAAGTCCTGCATTTACTTTCAGATATGTGACAGGCACTAATCCGGAATTATAAATGTCCGTTTTGAGGCTTACTTCATCTCCGGTCACTGCCTTGTAGCTTGTTTCCCAAGTCAGGTTGACAAGGTTTTCATATATTTTCTTCCCGGATATATATGCCAATAGTATAAGAAAAAGACAGATGACTAAAAGATCATATGCAAAAATCCCCCCAATGAAGACAGCCAGCACCATAAGTACAGCAAGCAGTACCATCGGCCACTTATTCACGCTAACCATTGTTTTTCGCCACCGGTACTCTAATGCTATTAAGCACTTCAAGCATTACTGAATCCTGGTCTTTTTCCTGCATTACCGACTCAGATTTCAATATCAGCCTGTGAGCTAGGGTACTTACGGCCAGCTTTCTTACATCATCAGGCAGCACATAATCCCTGCCATTAATATAAGCCAATGCGCGGCAATTGTTGAAAAGGGCAATGGTGCTTCTGGGGCTGCAGCCCAGATAAATATCCTTGTGTTCTCGTGTTGCTCTTACGATGTTCACTATATAATCCTGTACGGAATCCTCCACATGCACCTGTTCAACCCTCCTGCGCAGTTCCAGGACATCCATATCGCTTATGACCGGTTGGAGGCCTTTTAAAAGAGCCTCAGAGCTGTCTCTGGCAAGCAGACTCTTTTCATCAAAAAAGCCCGGATATCCCATGGAAAGCCTGATTGAAAACCTGTCTATCTGCGCTTCCGGTAAAGGGAAAGTACCTTCGTATTCAATAGGATTCTGAGTCGCCAATACCATAAAGGGTTCAGGTAGCCTGTAAGTGTTTCCGTCCACGGTGATCTGCTTTTCCTGCATTGCCTCAAGCAAACTGGATTGTGTTTTCGGAGAGCCTCTGTTGATTTCATCCGCCAACACCAGGTTTGCAGTTATGGGACCTTGCTTGAATTCGAATTCACCAAGCTTCATGTTGAAAATGGTTACGCCGGTAATATCCGACGGGAGCAGGTCCGGTGTAAATTGGATCCTGCTGAAGCTGCACCCGATAGACCTGGCTACTGCATTGACCAGTGTAGTTTTGCCAACTCCCGGAACGTCCTCGATCAGCACATGACCACCGGCAAGCAAGGCAACAAGCAGCTTTTCCACAGTATCCTCCTTGCCGACAACAATACTGGATATGCTCTTCTTGATTTTACCAATAGATTCTTTATCATACCCCATATACATCCCTCACTAACAAATTAAAAGTACAAAGGCGGCTTTGCCGCATTTGCCTGCCATGTGCCTTTTTCGACAGGGTCGAAAATTCTGACACGGCATATAAAGCAAAAACCGGACTATACACACTATCATTTTATTGAATATCGTCTGATTATTCAATTAATTATAAGTGAAATAATTTTTAAAATTTTTTCACAATCTCCAATTTTTCGAAAATTTACATGCGGTTAAACATAAAGGGAGGCTGCTGTATAGTGCTAATGTCAAATTAAATAATAGCTTAACACCATCAGGTGCTCCTTGTTAACGATCCGGTTCATGCGCACTCGACAAGTTTTGCGGTGAATGATAAAATATTCCCAAACCCCATTGAAAGGAGGCGACCGCCATGCTGCGCATTGCTGTCTGCGACGATATGCCGAACGAGCTGCAAAGCCTTGTCTTGCTGACAAACCAGTACTTGTCCGCCAATAACCTTGACGCCGAAGTGGCGGGATTCTCCCACCCGGATGCACTATTGACCGCCATTGAAGCAGATAACTTTCATCTTTACATACTGGATATCGTCATGCCAATGATGAACGGCTTGGAATTAGGCATGGAGATCCGCCGACTTAACTGCGAGGCACAGATCATATACGCCACCACCGAGCCTCAGTTTTCCTTGCAGGCATACGCCGTAAGCCCCATCAACTATCTCATTAAACCAATCGAAAGGCAGCAGTTATTTGATACGCTTACCCTCGCCATCTCCAAAGCAGATCTTGCCGTGGAGCAGACGTTTACAGTGAAAACTGCCGATAGTCTGCGAGTAATTAAGCTGTCGCACATCGCCTGCTGTGAATACCACAGTCACTCCGTCACCTTCACCTTGGTAACCGGCGAGGAGGTGTCCAGCCGCACCTTTCGGGAGAATTTTTTAGAATACTGTGCACCAATTTTGAGGGACAAGCGTTTTCTGCAATGTCACACATCGTTTGTGGTCAATATGCGTCGGGTGGAGCGTTTCGCCAAGGACAGCTTCACAATTTGCGGCGACAAAACCATTCCCATTTCGGCTAAGCAATACCCAGCAGTGCGCGACACGTACATGGACTACCTGATGGCAAAGGGGGATTTAGCATGACATCACTCTTCCCCAACCTTTTGCGATCAGTCACCACCGATATTATGCTGATACTATTGCTTTCCACCATGGCAATGCCTAAGTATAAAAGTAAATTTGTGTATATTTTTGCAACAACCATTATACTGTTGGGAAATGTCAGTGCCAACTATTACTTTTATCTTACAGAAAACTACACTGCAGTATTCTACGTTGACCTTGCTATGCTGCTGGTGATTGGAATTGCTCTGAAGCCTCTTTTTGCCGACAAAATCATGCAGTGGTGCTTCAGCTATATTACTATGCTGAATATTTATATTGCAGTTGTGTTTTTAAGCTACATACTTAGTGATGTTTTTCCAAGACCGATTTATGGCAATATTTTCTTACGTTTTATTTTATTTTCGGCTATTATTGTTGTGTTTTACAAGTGGGTATCAAAGCCGTATCGCAACGTGCTGGACTTTTGGCACATCTACATTTTGCCCATTGTTTCACTGTTGGCTTGCTTTTTGGGATATTTTTTCGGCGGTGACATTGAGGAAATGTTGATTAATAACTGCGTACCACTTATGTTTCTCATCCTTTTAGGCTTATCGGTGTATGTTTCCATTATCCACTCTCTCAAAACCATAACAAAGCAATATGCAATACGTGAGGAAAACCGGAAAATGCAGGCAGAGCGGGAATATCTGCAACTGGCTGCAGGCAATATGTCCCGGCGCTTGGAGCTTATGGAGGAGGTATCGGCGCGCAACAGCCGCGCAGCCCATGACCGCCGCCACTTCAACAATGTGCTTCTGGAGCTTTTGGAGCAGGGAGAAACCGGCGAAGCCGCCGCTTTGCTGCAAAGTCAAAATCAAGTGGTGCCCAAAATCAGCAAGGTCTACTGCGAAAACCCCGCTGTCAACGCCGCAGTCTGCCACTATGCAGGTATTGCAGAGCAGGCGGGCATACCTGCAGAGATTGCTCTGGATATACCCGGCAATGTAAATGTGGATGAGCTGGAGCTTTCCATGGCGGTTTCAAATCTGATGGAAAACGCTATTCAGTCCTGTGAAAGTCTGCCGCAAAATCAGGCCACGTATCTCCGCTTTACCTGCCGAAGCATGGGAAGGCTGCTGTTGGAGATGGAAAACCCCTGCGCAGAGGGCACTGTGCTTGACGTATGCGGTTATCCTGTCGCCTGCGGGGAAGGCCATGGCATCGGCAGCAAGAGTGTTATCGCCTTTGCAAAGAAATATGACGGCGAGCTGGTTTATAAAATCGAAAACGGTGTTTTTCGGGTACGACTTTTGGTATGAAAATACGGCAATTTTTGTTTGTCGAGAGGTAATTAAAGATAATATGAGTTTTTTTAAGTGTAAAAATGAGCCTTTTAAGTGTAAAGGATCATTTTTTCTTTTTTGCGAGTTATTCTCAGGACGGAAACAAGCAAAATGATTTATTGGAGGAAATGAACATGAAACTAAGAATTCTATCTTTAATATTGGTGTTCAGCATTGTGATTTCTTTGGCTCTGCTCGCAACCGGATGCTCGCCTACTGCCGGTGCATCAGCCTCAAAAGCGACTGAGGGCGTTGCGACTTTGTGGGATGCCGGCGACATAAGAGACAAGATCGTAGTTATAAGCGATATCCACCTGGGCATCGATGACAGCTATGCTGAAATTCTGAAAAATCGTTCGCTGCTTATTGAATTTTTACAGCGCCTGCAACGCACTACTGATGTGCGCGAGCTGGTGATTTCCGGTGATTTCCTGGACGAGTGGTTTTTGCCGGTCTATTATCCCAGCTACACGGATCAAAGCCAGTTTTACAAGCAAGTGATAGCCAATAATCAGGTCGTTATCGACGAGTTAAACAAAGTGATCGACAGTGGGATAAAGCTTGTCTACGTAATCGGTAACCACGACATGACGCTGGAGGCCGACCTTTTGCAGGAGGCTATCCCCAAAATTGTGCAGGCAAGAGACTCTAAAGGACTCGGCAGGTATTATACAGGCGACCGAAACGAAATTGTAATTGAGCACGGTCACCGGTACGATGTATTCTCCGCTCCGGACACGGTTACCAACGCGGAATTATGCGGCAATGAGGACACCATCCTGCCCGCAGGGTATTTTTACGCCCGCTATGCCGCGACATGGGTGCTGGAGGGCCGTCCAACAGTTGAAAAGGATCTGCCGGTGGTAATGGAAATACCGGATAAGTCCGATATAGACCAGTACGGCGCTTATGTTTACTACTCGGTTCTCAAAAAAGTTTCCACTCGGATGACGCCCAACGAGGACCTTGACGAGAAAATATTTGATATGCACATCGCCGGCTTTGACGATGCGTATACCTATCTGGATTTCTATCCGGCACAACAAGCGGACGGAACGATTTCCGCGCCGGTGCTGTTCCGGAATATTCAGCGCACATGGGCGGAGCGTCAGACGCTTAACAACGTCAAGATTCCCAACAGCTTCATAGAGGCAGCAGCCGGAACCCTGGACTGGAATTACTATGTCAGGCAGGCAAAGGCACAGTATTTGGATAACCCGGACGAAAACGTGGATGTGGTTGTGTTCGGCCATACCCATGTGCCCACATATCAGGACATGGGCGACGGAAAATATTACCTGAACGATGGAACATGGATAGACCATAATACTGACTATCCGGATGCCGCCCGCACCTTTGCGGTCATTACCACCGGTGATAAGACAACGGCAGCGCTGTATAGCTATATGGAGGATGGCTCTATTAAAGATATTAGCGCCAGTGTCAGTAAGGCAGAGGATGAAAATGCTGCTGCAGCAAATCCCTCATTCAATGTTACATTTGCTTACAAAACGGTTGCAAACTACGGAAATGATGACACTCTGGCACGTTATGTTGAAGTGAGCGGTTTGGCAGATGGCGCCGTACAAGAAAAACTGAATAAGGAATTAAAATATTTCTGCCTCTCTCCGACTTTTTCTGCTGAGAGCGATACCACATATAATATTATGCCTGTTTTTGAGGTTGTAGCCGGGGACTTGTTGAGCATAAGGACATATAATACCGCCTATACTGAGGGATCGGCTTACCCTGTCAATTCAATACGGACACAGCTTTTCAGCTTGTCTACGGGAGATAAGGATGCAGGGAATCTGTGGGATTTCATAAAGGACAAGGACGCGTTTAAACGGCTGGCGCTTGACGGCAAATTCGATTTGACAGTTGCGGGAGTTGAAGGTGAAATCCCCAAAGAACTTAAAGCGGCGGCATATAAAAAACTTGCGGAGAACATTGGCAATCCCGAATTTGCAGCGCAATTTTACTTTGGTGACGGAGGCAGGCTGAACGTGTGGTGCGACGGCGAAAACCACGCAACAGGGGACTATTGGTTATTTGATATACCAGTCATAGATTTGGAAGGTATTGCAACCGACCGTTTGCTCCCTATTATTGAAAATCTGAAGAAGCTTAGCAAATGAAATTTGGGTATGCAAATTTGAAAATAAGTCGCAAGCCGAGGTATTCGGAAAAATATAACTGTATTCTAGCCTGAAGGAGCGTGATGGAATGGAAAAACGCAGGCGTGAGGATGCGCCGCTGACAGCTCCCAATACTGAGGGTAATGTGTGGCCCAAGCAGGTTTGCCCTGCCTTTGAACCAAGAGCCAATACTCCCGAAGGGTTGAGGCAGTGCTGGTACTGCCGGTATGCCGACTTTCATCTGGACAAGCCCCGCGCGCTGGATGTGGGCGTGTGCTACTGGCCGAAAAGAATCCTGGATTGAAGAAAGAGAAATGTTAAAACGCCTCTTTTCCATATAGCATTGGAAATGAGGCGTTTTTCGTATTCAGCTATTTATTTCCTTTTGCCTGTTCCTTCGCAAGAGTCCACTGCTCCCTGGCCTGTCTCTCGATCCTTGGATTGTCTTTCCTGTCAGGGCTTGCGACTGCTTTTCCGAACCATACTACGGCTTCTTTATAAAGTCCCAGCCTTCTTGACAGTTCTCCCAGCAGATAGAGCATTGATATCTCATCCAGATTGCCTATGGGCAGCCCTTCTTTATCAAAAGCCTCAAGGTAATTATCCAAGGCATATTTGAGGAACACCTCTTCCTGCTTGTCCCCTGCGAATCTATACAGCCAGGCTAACTTGAGGCACAAGCCGGCAAGGGTGCTGGCCTTTGCTTTTCTGAGTTCAGCGGTATGTATTGCCAGCTTGCTGGCTGCCAATGCATCGTTCAGGCTTCTCTCGGTGCAGAAGCTCCTGGCTACAGTCCTTGCTGAAAAAGCATCTTTCAAGAGCCTTATTTCGGCATCCGATAAATCCTTGAAGGAGTTTTCCGGCGCAGCATAAGCACAGAAGGGGCATACAAAAATCTCATAATACATGGGATTAACATTGACATAATGAGTACAGAAGTCCTCATCCTTTTTTTCAACCTTACATGCATTTACCTTAGCCTTCATTGAGGAAAAGTCTTTACCGCATATTGGACAGGTAACCTTTTTGGAATATAGTGCATTATCCATTACATAATCTCCAGTCTTTATTCACGCCGGGCAATAATTGCAATAGCCTTGTCCGTTCCGGCAATGCTCGTAATTGACATTATGCCCTGAAGTTTATCCAGGGCATAACCGTACAAATACTATGATATATTTATTATCATATCAAATCAACACCATTTTTGTTTAAAGCTGAGGCACACCCTGTTGGTTATCCGTATCAGGAGGAAGCTGCTCAGTCACAGGAGGGACAGTCTCGGTTTTCATGGTCCCCACCCTTTTTACTCCGTTAGCGACCCTGTATACGCTCTGCGGCAGCTCTTCTCTTGAAACCTCAACCCCATTCTCCATTACGATCCTGTAGGATCTGACTACATAGCCTGTATAAGCCTTCTTTTCTTCTACCTCTGTGCCTATGGGCAAAGTCGGATCCTCAACTATTTTCATCTGGGGATCTGTCTTTTTAACGACCTCAGTCTTTATTTTCACAGTTCTTCCGGGATTGTCATTCCGTCCGTAAACACTGAATTTTACCCAGCTCCCATTTACTTCACCGTGAATATATATGGGATATTGGGTTGTATTCTGAAACTTCAGATCTATATAACCCTCTGAGATAGTAGCGTCCCGTCCCATGGGTACATAGCTTGAAGGAAGGGAATGGCTCCTGCGCTCAACTATCTTCAGGTTGGAAAGCAGTGCCGCATTATACATTGTGGAAGATACCTGGCACACCCCTCCGCCAATGCCGGGTACCAATTCATTGTTTATAATTACCTTGGCTTCCTTGAAGCCGTACTTTGCAAGCCTTGGGCCTACTATCTTATCCACAGAGTATATCTCTCCAGGTTTGACCAATACGCCTGAAGCGCTCTTTGTAGCAATCTTTATATTATGCGTCCTGTCTACATCTGCAGCATTAAACTTTGTTGAGTATTCTCCGAGATTATCCTTTATGTTCTCCAGATCAGACCTTTTGATCTCGGGCTCAGTCACATCGACAGCCAGTTCCAGTTCAGCTGAAGCAATTTTTTCAACCTGAGCATTTACCAGATCATAGGACTTGTTAATGTCCAGCACCCTTCCCTGGACCTCATCAGTTATTTCAAAGACCCCAGCCTTTAATGTTATAGTTGCGTCCTTTGCCTCCTGGCCAATTTCCTTGGAAATGTCCTCAATCCTGCTTTTTATGTACTGTTTATCATAGGTATAGTTTAGTACAATATCCTTACGCTCTAGCTGTGCGGATATTACATCAGCCATTTTTTTGAATAGGTTCCCCTTGTGCCCAATATCATAGGCCTTGGTTACAGCATCCTCATATTCATAGCTGAATTTTGCTTCAGTAAATGCAAGCTTCCAGGTCTTCTGCCCATACTTTAGGGTAATTGCAGAACCCTCTATTGCCGGCTCAAATTTATCCCTTAGAGCCTTCTCAGCCTGCGAATAAGTCAGTCCGCCGACATTTACACCGTTGACCGTTATGTTTGCATGTATCTTATCGCCGCTTACCAAAGCCATACTGAGGCCTACCACCAAAATAAACAAAAAAATTATTATACCGATACCAATTTTAGTAGCCTTGCTCATACACAACCTCCCACACTTTACATTAGACAATCCTGGCCTGATGACCTTTTGATATCTGATCAGATTTTATACTTGTACTACAGGTCTAATATATTATATACATTTCTCCTGTGCTTTAATTCCACGAAATAATATTGAGATCTATTTTTCTTCCCAATGAAGCTCAATTTTGTCTCCTTCATTTACGACGTCGGTAAAGTTCGCTTTGTTCCCGTTGAGGACCATGGTAATTGTCCCCTTTACCCGCCTGACGTCCATATCAATATTGTTAAATACATCAACAAACAGGCAGCGTGACTTATTTGTTTTCAGCACGACAGGCTTTCCGTTCAATGTCACATTTACCAGGTTCATCGGCTCCTCTGCCTTTTCAATGCTGTTCTTTGCTTTCTCCAAAACTTCGTAGACGATATAGTCTCCGTTGTTTATATCATCATCCATCTCAGCCTTACGTCCGTTTATCTGCATCTCTATGTCATAATACCCCAGATCAAGGAATTCCAATAGTTCTAGCAGCTTATCAACACATCTGATGCTGACGTCATCCCCGTCCTTTATCTGCACGTCAGGATCGACGGCTGTACCGTTTATATAGGCTACAGGCTTTATAACAAGGGGGCTGTCATTGAGGTATATCATCTTTTCCGGACAGCCTTCCATATAATCACTTGCATAAACCAGTGCAGGCTTCCCGTCGACCGCCGGCTCGACTATTATAGTATCACCATTGGTAATGGCCTTGTCCAGCCCCACCGGATTATTATTCAGATAAATCGCTGCAGGCTCTCCAGGTTCTCCCCTCACCACTTCATCCTTTCCATCCAGTCTGAAGCTTACGGCATCCCCTCTTCTGCCTATCAGGTTACGAGGATTATAGCCTACAAATATAAGACTGTCTGCAATTGTAAGAGTCTTGGAGTTGAAAAGCTTTACACTCACTCCATTGACGGTGACGTGCAGGAAGTCCTTCTGCCTGTTTATATATGCCGTCATTGCTATTCCGATGGGAGTTATGAACTCCGGACCTGAAAGCTTTTTACTCTTTATGTCCACATCTCTTATTATATCGGTGCTTCTAACACCCACCCTCTCGGAGGATATGCCCAAAAATTCCGCTATATAACCCGTAAGCCTGGGGATCTGGCTCCCGCCTCCCACCAGAAATACCGCACTGGGTGCCTTTCCGTTGTATTCAATGATCTTGTCGCTTATATCCTTGGCCAGAGTCCTGACTGAAGGATCGACCATGTCCATTATCTCTGAAGAACTCTGCTCGCGGCTTATTCCCATGATATCAACATACTTCACTGTGTCCATATTGTTCAGGCAGATCTTGACCTTCTCAGCCTGCTCAAAATCCAGCAAAAGTGCCTGAGCAATCTTTTCGGTGATCTCATCCCCTGCATTTGCTACCATTGCAAAAGCAAACACCGTCCCATCCTTGGTCAGGGCTATATCAGAGGTCCCTGCTCCAATGTCAACAAGTGCAAGATTAAGCAATCTCAAGTTGCTGTATATGGATACATTCATTGCTGCTATAGGCTCCAACGTAAGGCTTGCAACCTCAAGGCCGGCTCTTGCCACTACTGCATAAAGGCCTTCAACGACAACTCTGGGCAGAAAAGTAGCCAATACCTCTACCCCAGCCCGCTTCGCCTTGTGGCCTTCCAGCTTGCCGATCACCGTTCCATTCAAAAATTGATTAACAACGGCATAGCCTACACAAAAATATGACTGATCGTCTTCACTGTTAAGTCTTTCTATTTCCTTCTGGGCTTGCTGTATTGCCTCTATCTCAAGACTGCTGACGATCTCGCTGTCAACCTCCAGAGTGGGATCGGCATCCTGCTCGACAAAAACCTTGCAGGTCTTGAGGGTCCTCCCGGCAGCAGCTATGGCAACCCGCTTGAGCTGGAACCCGGTTCTTTTCTCCAGTCTTTCCCGTACATTCTCTACAGCCTTGGCCACAAGCTCAATATCATGGACCTGTCCATCATACATGGCCCTCTCCTTGTGTTCCTCCACTTCGAAGGCGTTTACCCTAAACCTTTGACCATCATGAAAGCCCACAATGCCCACAACGGTCCTGGTGCCTATATCCAAAGAAAATATCAGATCCTGTTCAGTCATAAAATCACCCTTGCATACTTGATTTTGTCTAATTCTACAATATTCCCGCTTTTTTAGCGGCATACTAAATATTCTATAAAAGTACGATAAATCCTTCAAAAATGTATTTCAATATGATTTAATATTTGTATCACAGAGGAAAGGACCTACCATATGTACGAAGAGTTAAAGAACTGCAGACTCTGCCCGAGAAAGTGCGGAGCCAACAGATATACAGGCCGTGGTGCCTGTGGGGCAGGAGCAGAGGTCATGGCAGCCAAAGCCTTCCTTCATCAATGGGAGGAGCCCTGCATAAGCGGTGAAAAGGGCTCTGGCACAATATTTTTCAGCGGCTGCAATATGAAATGCGTATTCTGCCAGAATCATTTAATAAGCCAGGAGCTTTACGGCAAAGAAATAAGCGTCCAGCGCCTGACTGAGATAATGCTTGAGCTTCAGGCGAAGGGAGCAGCAAATATTAATCTTGTATCCCCCACGCCATATGCACTGCATATAAAAGCTGCAGTAGCTCAGGCCCGTCTGAAGGGCTTGCACCTGCCTGTAGTATATAATACAAATGGTTATGAAACTGTCGAGACTTTAGCAGCACTGGAAGGCATCGTCGATATATACCTGCCCGATATAAAGTACTTCAATGACTTGTGTGGTGTAAAATACTCAGGTACTCCGGATTACTTCCTTCACACCTCTCAAGCCGTTTTGGAAATGTTCAGGCAGGTTGGGCATCCTGTATTCGATGAGAATGGGCTGTTAAGAAAGGGCATTTTGATAAGGCATCTGATACTTCCGGAGCTGCTTGCTGATTCAAAAATAATACTGAAGTGGATAAGGGAAAATCTAGGTACACAGACATATGTAAGCCTTATGTGCCAATATACACCAATGCATAATGCCAACCGGTTCGAAGAATTGAACCGCCGGCTCGAGGATTGGGAATATGAGCTGATAACCGATTATTTCTTTAAAATCGGACTGGAGAACGGCTTTGCCCAGGAGCAAAGCTCTGCAGCGGAGGACTATGTCCCCGGTTTTGACCTGTCCGGAATATGAGTTTTTAAAATTCTATAATTTTCATGGTTTAATAAATATAAAAAAAAGCAACCTATTAATACAACATATTCAATAATGAAACATCCCTCGAGACACACTACTCTACACAAAACCTGAAAGGAAGTGCTATATATGCGAAAGGCCTCCAGAAGCATGATGGCTTGGAGTGCATTGGGCGCAATGGCAGGAATGGCTTTGATACCCGCATTGAGCTCAAAAACACGTAAAAAGGTCTCACGTTCAGCGAGAAACGCATATTTCAGAGTATCAGACATGGTTCAGGATATGAAGGATATGGGCAATAAATGATAGACTTGTCAATGACAAGTCTATTTTCCTAACTATTCTTAAACAATCTTATATAATCGCTTTTCAAGGCTCCCATTATTATCTCATCGTAGTATTTTCCGTCTATATTGGCAGACTGCCTCGTCCTTCCTTCGTTCTGGAAGCCACATTTGAGATAGCATCTTGCCGCCCTCTCATTATATTCGTATACCTTCAGGGTGACCCTGTATATGTCGATTTTCATAAATGCATATTCCAGAAGGGTCTTGACTGCATCTTCACCATAGCCCCTGCTCCAGTAATCCCTGTCTCCGATCCTTATCCCCAGCTTGCAGCTTTTATCCTGCTCATTGAAGTCGTAAAGCTGTATTGTACCTATAGGAGTCCCATCCTTTGCTTCGATCATCAGGTTCATAGGATCATAGCCAAAGCTTTTGGACATGTTGTACTTGAGTTTTTCCATGGTGGCCTTGGAATTGCTCCACCCGGCCAGTTTGTTCAATTCCTTGTCGTTGTACCATTTATACAAAAGATAATAGTCACTGTCGATCCCAGGCCTGAGATTCACTTTGCTTCCTTGCAGTGTCATTTCTCTTAGCTTCCTGCTATCTATGGAAACAGACCTGATAAAAGCAGGAAAGAACTTTAGCAGCTTATAAGGCTTCTCCATGTAGATCCTCCTGTTTTGCAGCATATCGTCATAATGCCTTTTATTTAGAGTAAAACTTACATCGATACCGGCTTCGATGCCTTCCTTTACAATATTCCCCTCCGTACTGTGGAATACCGAGAAACGGCCTGCTACCTCGCCGTTCTCTTTTATTATGATACCAAAGTTATCAGAACTGAAAAGGAAGATATTCATAAGAAACGGTTTTAAATAAGGATACTTTTTAAAAAACAATACGTACATTTCCGACACGGTATCGGAAAAGCCTTTTATGCTTTCAACTGTAATGTCACCCATTTATTTCTACTCCCGAATCATAAAACTATACGTCTTTGCGCATATATTATAGCATACGTAGTCATACTATGACATATTTTTGTTAGAAGACCTCTCAATGTGCGCTCCAGAACTTACCCAAAAGCCTTTCAAGCTCCTGCGGACTCCTCACCTTACTATTATGCATCCATTCCTCAGGGAACATATCAGCATATCTGCTGCCGGCGAATCTTTCATCAACAAGCAACACCGCGCCCCTGTCAGATTCATCTCTTATGACCCTACCCGCAGCCTGCAGCACCTTGTTCATCCCTGGATACATATATGCATATTCAAAGCCCATGTTGTTTTTCGCATTAAAGTAGCCCATGATAATATCTCTTTCAAAGCACACCTGTGGAAGCCCCACACCAACTATTACCGCGCCAATAAGCCTGTCGCCGGCAAGATCTATGCCCTCTGAGAATACACCACCCATCACGGCAAAAGCAGCAAGGCCATCCTCAGTAGCCTGCTGGAAGCATTCCAGGAAGCTTTCCTTGTCTTCCTCCCCCATAGCCGGCTGCTGCAGCAAGATCTGGAAACTGGGATATTGTTCGGTAAATATCGAATACACTTCATTCATATATCTATATGAGGGAAAGAAAACAAAATAGTTGCCTTTTCTGGCTTCCAGGACACTTTTTATATAACCGGCAACCGCAGTCAGGCTCTTCTCCCTATTCTTGTACTTTGTTGAAACATTCTGAGCTATAGTAAGGCTCAGGTTTGAGGCTTCAAAGGGAGAAGGCAGCCTCATGTTGTAATCCTTCTCATTTCCTCCCAGAATATCCTTGAAGTATTGGATAGGGGTCAGTGTAGCCGAATAAAATACCGAGGCTTTTACCCTGCCGGTCACATCACCCAGAAGCTTGGAGGGATCAAGGCAAAAAAGCTTCAGCTTGACATCACTGCCTGAAAGCTCGATGTAACAAGTATATCTTTCATCAAACAGCTCATATATACGCAGAAACGCAACTGCTTCAAAATAAAGCTCAAGCAGCTCCTTATGGCCTGTCTTTCCATGGTTGGACCCCAGCCACGCCTCCCCATATCCGGTGAATTCGCGTAATATTCTATTGAGTCCCTTCAATTCCAAAGGATCGATACAGCAGTTTTTACCGGCATATTTTTTCTTTAATGCCAGCAGCAGCGAATTGATATCCGCCGCAGACTTTGCTACAAAAGGTGCCATATTCTTCATGGAACGCTTGATATCCAGAAAGGGCTTCTTGCAGAGCTCTGCAGAGAACATTTCCCGTGCCCTGTCCACCAGATTATGGGCTTCGTCTACCAGAAGCACATAATCGTTTTCCTTTTCCAGAAAGAACCTCTTAAGGCTTGCTCTTGGATCAAAAACATAATTATAGTCGCATATGATGCAATCAGTCCAACTGGCTGTATCCAGCGACAATTCAAAGGGGCACAGCCTGCTTTCCCTGGCATGCCTTTCCAATACCTCCCTGGTTATTATTTCCTCCTGGGCAAAAAGCTTTTTCAAAGCCTCGTTTACTTTATCAAAATAACCCCGTGCATATTCACAATACTCAGGATTGCAGTTTGTTTCCTCCTTGAAGCATATCTTATCCTTGGCAGTCAGCACGATCGTCTTGAGCCGCAGCCCCTTGTCCTGCATCCTGCGGATGGCATCCAGAGCGACCTGCCTTGTAATGGTTTTAGCCGTAAGGTAGAATATCTTTTCTGCATTCCCCTCACCCAGGGCTTTAACAGCAGGAAAAAGCGCAGATATAGTCTTTCCTGTCCCCGTAGGTGCCTGAATAAATATCCGCTTGCCCTCTGCTATTGTCTTGTATACCGCAACTGCCAGCTTCCTCTGGTTTTTCCTGTACTCTGCATATGGAAAGTCCAGCATAGTGATCGTATCGTTTCTCAGCCCGCTCCATTCATACATCTCATATGCCCAGCCGCAGTATTTGTCCAGAAGCTCGGCAAAATACCGTTCAAGCTCTTCAGCTTCCACAGCCTTTAAAAATATCTTCTGTTCTTCACTCTCTGTATTATAATAGGTCAGCTGTATATTTGAGATTTTTTTACCATACTCCTCGGAGTACATAAACGCATAGCATTGGGCCTGAGCCCAATGGACCGGATAAGTATCCTCATTTATATGCTCCAGCGGGCTGGACGTCGTCTTGATCTCCTCCAGTGTTATCCCGCCTGCGCCCTCAGATATCCCATCTATCCTTCCGGTTATGATAAATGTAAGCCCCCTGAATACCACTGTCCTGGATATTGCTACCTCCTTGTGGTAGGTCTCCCCCTCGGCTGCCTCACTTTTTCTGAGACTCTGAAGCTTCTGGTGCAGCCTTGCCCCGAGAAGCGCTTTGCCCATTCCCACAAATCTCGAGTCCAGGTCTCCAGTGCTGAAGCCGAATTCCACCAGATCCCTTACCGATATTCTTATTCTCTTCTCAATTGCCATACTCATCAGCCTCGTTATAACAAGATTTCACTGAGTGATATCACTGTTTGCATTTGCCCATTGCGTATAATTCTGCTTGATCTTCAGATTATCCTGCAATACAGCCCAGACATCCTCAGATTCAAATCCTTTTCTCCATGAGGCTGCACCTGCCAGGTCATACTTATGGACCAATGAGGACTTAAGATTTATTGAATCACTATCCTCTATCCAGATCTTGTTTGTTACCTTGCCTATCTTGTACTCCGCATAATGCTGCCCGCTTTCATTGTTCCATACCACCTGGGGCTTATTCTCCGAAAGCAGCTTTTCCACAGTTTCCATCGATACTGCTGATGAGGACAGCTTTGCATTGCCGTCAATAACCTCCTCCTTCCACACTCTCGTATAGAAGGGTAGTCCCAGGAGCACCTTTTCTGCCGGCACCTCCTCAAGTATCCGCAGCAGATTGCTTTCTACCCAGTCAAGCTCTGCCACCGACCCTGCCACAGGGCTTGAAGCCCAATACTGGTCGTAAGCCATAACTGCCATATAATCTACAATACCACCCAGGGCTTTTCTGTCATAACACATTGACCAGTTCTCGCTTGAGGACCTGAAGGTCACATCTATGGATACTATCAAGCCCTGTTCCTTAAGCAGTGGTGTCAGCTCCCTCATGAACTGTGTCAGCATGCCCTTATCCCTGAGATAGATATTCTCAAAATCTATGTTGATCCCATCAAGTTTATATAGCTCCGCATATATCAATAGCTGCTGTATTATTTTCTCTCTTGTATCGGTATTATTCAAAAAACCGCTGGTTATGTCCGGGTCAGAACCGTTGCTTACCAAGGCCCATACCTTGTAACCATTGTTGTGGGCCCATTTCATATAGGCGTTGCCCGCCTTGTTTGCCACAGTGCCCTGCTTGTCGGTTATGGTGAACCAGGTTGGGGACACTACATCCAGTCCACTGATGCTCTTTAGCTTGGATGTATCCGGATTCTTCTTACCCACATACTCCCAGGTCATATTTATCTTTCCCTGCTCCGGCTTCCAGGGTGTTGCGCCAACCGATGGCTCAATAGTATCTGTGGCAGCCACAAGCTCAGTCCTGACGCTTTTTTTCTCGATATAGCCTACAAAACCATCCTCTGTTCTCACCCTGTACCACTTTCCTTCTTCACCGAACACTCTGAGGATCTCACCTGCATCAACATCCCTCCTTACAGCCGGTGACCAGCGGGAAGGCTTCAGCCTTACAGCCCTGTTGTCCTTCAGCACTTCTGCCACCTGTGCTGTGTTCTTCCTATAATCAAGCACTGCCACATGGTTCTGCTCTATCCATGTCAGACTGATCCCAAACATTTCATCCAGCATCTGAATGGGTATATATGGTTTACCCTCCACAAGCCTTGCAGGAATATTAAGCTCCACAGGCTTTGCATTTACCATTGCAGTCAGTTTTCCGGTCTTCATTATAAGCACCTTGTCCCTGGTAGTGAATACTGCCTTGCCGGCATTTTCATCCCAAAATGCATTGGGATCTATATATTTTTTTATAGTTTCAATAGGAAAAAGCAGCTCGCCATTTTCCATTAGCGGGGAATCCGATTCCTCGGCAATGCTACCTTCGATGACCAGGTTCACTTTGCTTGAGGGATATTGAGTGGTTGTCCATATTTGCGGAAAAACAAAAATAACTGCTGCGATCACTGTTATAAAAAATACTGCTAATATTGGATTATTTTTCTTCATATTCATGCTCCTTCCGTATACTTACATTATACATCAGTAATGACGAATTGCCGATGGCAAATGTTTCACCACACCAAGCCACAGCATGAATAGAAAAAGGGCACCTTTCGGTGCCCAGGGGAATCAATATTATTTTATCAGCCCCAGCTCTTTTCCTACCTTTGCAAATGCTGCAGCCGCCTCATCCAGATCTTCCTTAGTATGTGCTGCAGTTACTATGGTCCTTACCCTTGCTGCTCCCTTAGCAACTGTAGGAAATACTATGCTCTGTGCGAAAACGCCCTCTTCGAAGAGCCTCTTGCTGAGCTGGACTGCCAGCTTGTCGTCACCTGCGATGACCGGAGTTATTGGGGTTTCGCTCTTGCCTGTATTGAAGCCCAGATCATTGAGCTTTTTCTTAAAGTAGTTGGCATTTTCCCACATCTTGTTTGTAAGATCCCTGCTCTCTGACAGAATGTTTATAGCTTCTATGCATGCTGCTGCAACAGCCGGTGGCGCAGCGGTACTGAAGAGGAATGGTCTGCCCCTGTGGTTGAGCCAGTCAATGAGATTCCTTCTTCCGGCTACATAGCCACCGACAACACCTATGGCCTTTGAAAGTGTACCTATCTGTACATCTACCCTGTCGCTGAGTCCGAAATGATGTGCCGAGCCCTGTCCGTTGCTTCCCAGTACTCCGCTGGAATGTGCGTCGTCAACATATGTCAGGCAGCCGTACTTTTCAGCAAGCTCAACGATTTCCGGAAGCTTTGCTATATCCCCATCCATGCTGAAAACGCCGTCGGTAATGATCAGCTTTATATTGTACTTATCCTTCACTTCGTTGATAACTCTTTCCAGGTCAGCCATGTCACTGTGCTTGTATCTTACCACATCTGCCTTGCTGAGCCTGCAGCCGTCAATGATGGATGCATGGTTCAGCTCGTCGCTTATTACTACATCGCCTTTGTCAACAATAGCCGGTATAGCTGCGGCATTGGCAGTAAAGCCGGACTGGAATACCAGCACCGCTTCAACATGCTTGAATTTCGCCAGTTTTTCTTCCAGCTCTTCATGTATGGACATTGTACCAATGATAGTTCTTACTGCACCGGCACCCATGCCCCATTTGTCAATCGCCTTCTTGCCTGCTTCCCTGAGTCTCGGATGATTGGCCAGACCCAGATAGTTATTGGAAGAAAGGTTGATCACGTTTTTACCGTTGATGACACATCTTGCGCCTGAAGGGCTCTCCAATACAGGCAGTTTCCTGTATACTCCCTGCTCCTTGAGTTCATTCAGTCTTTGGGTGATAAAATCAAGATCATGTAAACCCATTTTCTTACCTCCTCTTTTTGATTTTGATAAAACATCTATTATATATGTCAATTATTCGATCTTACTTTATGTTCAGCTTTACTGCCAGCTTTTCCAGCATATCCTTAGTCATTGATGCCAGATCATATTCCGGCTTCCAGCCCCATTCAGCCTTTGCCGCACTGTCATCGAGGGAGTTTGGCCAGCTGTTTGCTATTGTCTGTCTTACGGGATCGACCTTATATGTGAGCTTGAATTCCGGTATATGTTTCTTTATCTCTGCTGCCAGCATTTCCGGGTCAAAGCTCATTGCTGTCACATTGAAGGCATTTCTGTGTACGAGCTTGTCTGGATCTGCTTCCATAAGGTCATGAACAGCCTTAAGCGCATCAGGCATATACATCATATCCATATATGTGCCTGCGCCTATAAAGGATTCATACTTCTTATTCTGAAGAGCTTCATAATAAATATGCACAGCATAGTCTGTAGTGCCGCCGCCCGGCAGTGCTGCGTAGGAGATTATTCCAGGGAACCTTACTCCTCTTGTGTCTACTCCGAATCTTCTGAAGTAGTAATCACAGAGAAGCTCTCCTGCAACCTTTGTTACTCCATACATGGTCGATGGCCTCTGGATGGTATCCTGAGGTGTATTGTCAGCAGGAGTGCTGGCTCCGAAGGCAGCTATGGAGCTGGGCTGGAAAACTGCTAATCCCATTTCTCTTGCCACTTCCAGGACGTTGTAGGTTCCGTTCATGTTGATATCATATGCCATCTGTGGGTTGCCTTCCGCCCTTGCAGAGAGTATGGCTGCCAAATGAACGATTTGATTTATGCCGTACTTTTTGCATATGTCAGCCAAGTTTGCTGCATCCAGAACGTTAAGTTTTTCAAATGGACCTGCTTCAACCAAGCTGTTGTTTTCCGGCTTGATTATATCGCTTATAACAACGTTGTCATTGCCGTACTGATTCCTAAAATACGTAGTCAACTCTGTACCGATCTGCCCTAAAGCACCTGTGATCAATATTTTTTTCATATAAATCCTCCCACTTGTTAAGTAGTTTATTTCTTACAAGGTTTCGTAATTCACCGTTATTATTATAACATTCTATATTTCGAAAAAGAATAGGTTTGTGCAAAATTTAGCTACATTTTTTGTTCATTGTATTTACGCCGCATACAAACGTTCTTAATTTTCAGACATCTTAATTGAAGCTTGCTATGATGTCACTGTCATAAGCCTGTAAAAAAAGCGCCCTAAAGCGCTTTTCTTCCAGTTCGTACTCTAATATTATTTTGCTCCTGGCATGAAATACTATTCAACATAATTTTTCAGCACACCTATTCCTGAAAGCCTGACTTCCACTACATCTCCCGCTTTCATAGGACCTATTCCGGAAGGCGTGCCGGTAGCAATAACATCACCGGGATTCAGAGTCATTATCTTTGATATATAACTTACTATTTTCTGGGCATTTGCGATAAAAAATGATGTGTTGGATTTCTGCTTTGTCTCACCGTTAAGCACCAATTCAACAGCTGTGTTGTTGTAATCCGCGTCTGTCACAATATAAGGCCCTATAGGCGCGAATGTATCAAAGCTCTTTGCCCTTGTCCATTGCCCATCCTTGCTCTGCAGATCTCTTGCAGTCACATCATTCAGGCAGGTGGCTCCAAGGACATATTCCAGTACATCCTGCGGCTCAACGTTTTTTGCCTTTTTTCCAATTACCAGGGCTAACTCGGCTTCATAATTGACCAACTGTGACATTTGCGGTATGATGATCTTATCCTCAGGCCCTATTACTGCAGTGGCAGGCTTTATAAATATCACTGGCTCCTCCGGTAGCTGATGCTTCATCTCTTCGGCATGATCCCTGTAATTGATTCCAACTGCAACTATCTTCGAAGGCCTGCATGGCGCAAGCAGCCTTACCTCCGACAAATCATGGGATTCCTCTGTCACCTTGTAATCACAAAAAATATCTCCTTCGATCCTGTATACCTTATCTGCTTCGACTATCCCATAGCTTTCCTTACCCTGGTGTTCATACCTTGCAAACTTCATTTGCACCACCTCCAACAATATTTAACGCAGCCTGCAGGCCGCTTCAAGCAGTATAACAGGCAGGTCTGCCCTGATTTCATTATACCTCTTTAGTTCTGTTTCTGTTATTCCCTCAAACAAATTTCTATCCCTCAAAGGTAAATCGCTTATAAGTATCATTGCCGCAGCCTTCTTCCCCATAGCACTGCACGCGGTGAATACTGCCGATACCTCCATCTCAACCGCATCGCAGCCCTTTTCCATCATAAAGTCAAAGGTTTCCTTGCGCTCCCCCAATATCGAATCGATTGAGAATATCCTGCCTTTGCTGCTGTTGATCCCATAGCTGCTTTTTCTGTCCTCAAGGGTGCCGAGCAGCAGCTCTGCGGTCTCCATATCTCCCAGCACCAGCTCGCCAAAACAATCCTTCCTCAAATCTTCTCCATGATATCTGGAAAAGCCTTCTCCAATAACCGCCTCTCCAACCGCAAGCATGTCTCCGATATTGTAAGTCTGGTTTATTGCCCCAGCGGAACCGGAAAATATGACATTTCTGCAGTCTGTATAGCCTAATGCCAGTGCGCAATCTCCTGTCATGGGGGCACCAATCCCACTGCTGATCACAGTTATTTTTATGCCCTTGGACACAAGCGTTATGCCCTTATACCAGCCCTCGAACTCTGTAATTATATTGTCTGCAGCAGCCTTGAAGCCCTCCAGTCTCCATATGGGTGTCAGGATGACAGTATCCGCAATATCCTCTATGCTGCAGCCGAAATGTATCTTTACCATAGTGGCTTTTGTAACCTTATCGTACATCAAATTACCTCACAATCTTATTTCCCTAAGTGTCTTGCAGTATGCCTGTCATCCACCAGCTCGAAGATCATGATCCCTGTTCCCGCTTTGGACAGGTAGAAATCATCCAGCTTTGTTTTGGAAGTATACAGGCTTTTTTCTTCCAGCTTGTCGTTTATGCTTATTATTGAGTTCTCCCTGCAAAAATACAAATTGCCCTTGCCATCAGATAATGAATAGTCCTCACCGTCGATCCAGTGGAGATACTCCGCGTTCTCAAAAGCTTTGGTCTGGAGGGACGCGGTATTGACAACATGAAGGCTGCTTTTCTCATAATTACCTACCGTGAAGCTGAGAAGCTTTCCGGTTTCAGAGAACTGAATATTTGCCAACTCTATCATGCTTCCATCGCTTGCGTCGACATTTGTCTCAAGCTTCTTGCTCTTTCCGTCGGTCAGCTCAATGATATAAAGCGAGCTGTAATTAAGCTTCATATACCAGTCCGGCTGGTTCATGTCCTTTATCCTTATGCCGGGGAATGCAAGACTGCTGTCTTTTCCGCCCCAGGTCAAGCTGCCGAAAATGTACTCATCTCCGTCAATTTTAAAAACCTCATCATAGCTTCCCTTTGCAAGGTCATATATACAGACCTTTTTACCAGGATAGACCTGGTAGTCCACTGTAGGAAGCCATGGCTCAGAGCCGTCGTCAAGAATGAATGCGATCTTGGACCCCGAGGGTGACCACTGTGAGTATGCGGATTTCAACTCTCCCTTTGGCTTTCCGTTGTTGGCATCATATATATATTTGTCATGTATTATTACATTGTTTTCATCAGGAGACCATTCGATTAGATAATTGAAGCCCTCTATCAACCCATCGCTTTCGATGTTCATTATATTACAGCTCTTTGAAGTCTTTACATCGTATATGTTTATCCCATAGACTTCAGTGCCTTCAAGTACAGAGGTGTAAGCGACCTTCCCTCCTTCCGGGGATATGGAGATGTTTATAGTATCAGCCTGACCGATATCCTCGGCTATGATTGTATCCTTTTTGTCCTTGTCCCTGAATATGAGAGTGTTCTTGTAGTCAAAGGCTTCAACCATGACAAATCCGTTGCTTCCTGCAGGCTCATAGTATATATATCTGTCGGCCATCTCTGTAAGCTCACTATCAGCAATCTCAGCTGCAGCAACCTTCATTTCATAGTATTTGAATAACTCTCCTTCTTCAGTACTAAGCAGCAGGTCATCCCCTGCCCTGTGAAATATGTTCACTGTACCTGTGAACTCCTTTACAAGCTTTTCATTCTTCAGATCGATCTCTCCTGCTTCAGGCTTGCCTTCCTGTACGTTTCCACTGCAGCCCGCAAGCAGTAAGATCAGCATTGCAAGGGCCACACATAATTTTCTCATTAATAATCCATCCTTATAATATTATAAATTTGTACTCAAACATTATTATTATAACAGAAAATGCATTTTATCCCAAACATAATATATACTTTGTGATGGATTCAAAGCGACATAGTAAAGCTTGGAAAGTAAAAGATCCTTCGCTCCGCTCAGGATGACACTTAATCGTCATCCTGAGTGAAACGAAGGATCTTACCCCTAAAGGGGAAGGCTGCATCGCATCATTCAGCTCTCTGCCCGACGCTCTTTATCAGAGGCTTGTACAGCACTCCTATTATAACCAGTGTTATTGCCAGCTCCGGAAGCAGGTATGAGCCGTTATATACTATGGAATAGTATAGCGGGTTCATGCCTTCGGGAGCGTAGGACGCCCATACCACTACACCCGAGATCACATGACATACGAACCTTCCAAGGATGCCAAGTGTCGACCCCAGAAATACACCCTTTACGGAGTTTCCTAAGGAGCCTGCCAGCCCCAGAAGACCGAAGGCCACAACATAGTCAAACAATATGGAGACAATGTGATAAGAGTATATTGCGCCTCCCAGCAGGAATTGAAGTATCCCGTATGCCGTGCCGGCAAGCAACCCGGACTTTGTCCCCCAGCGCAGTGAAAACAGGATTATCGGGATCATGCTTCCGGCTGTTACAGAGCCGCCATAAGGCGCTTCGAATATTTTGACATAGCTCAGTATCTGCGCGGCAGCTATCATGATCCCCGCTTCGGTGATCATTTTTGTTGATGCTTTCTTCATTACAAAACCTCCCTGTAAATATTGTTCTGCATCGAATAAGGCACGACGCCTTTTTTGTTATTGCCCGGAAGGTTTGAAAACAAAAAGACCGTAAGCAAAGTTACGGTCCGATCGTTAATAAATCAAAACCGCTTCCCTCCGTTAGAATTAACCAGACAGGTTCTAAGGGTCAGCAGCCGTGCGACTGATCACGCGGCATGCTATCTCAGCAAAAGCTCCCCCAGCGGACAATATCATATTCAATTCAAATATATAATAGCCCCAAATCTTGACCCTGTCAATGCCTTTGGGCATAAATACGGCAAATATCCGCATACATTTTACGTTTACAGCAGCTTATTATGTAATCTATAATAGTAGTATATTGTTTTCCTATACGGTTAACGCTTGGGGGTTATAATATTATGTTCAAAAATGATGAATCCAAGGTTATAGCTGCATATGTGGCGGTATGCATATTGTGGGGCTCTACGTACCTGGCCATTAGGATAGGTGTAAGCGCTTTCCCGCCGGAGCTGTTTGCAGGAATAAGATTCCTGATTGCCGGCTCGATCATGCTGCTTTATGCAAAGCTAAAAGGGCTGGAGCTTCCATCCGATATTAAGAGCATCCGTAACCAGTCCATAGTCGGACTGTTCCTGCTGTTGGGCGGAAACGGACTTGTAGTGTGGGCTGAGCAATGGGCACATTCAGGAGTGACATCGCTGCTGGTAGCTACCATACCGCTATTTATGGCTGTAATAGAGTTTTTCTTACCCGGAAGGTCGCGTCTGGACTATAAAGGCTGGCTCGGGCTGTTCATTGGATTTTCGGGTGTTGCCTTGCTGGTACTCTCCGGCTCCGGTAATGTCACCGAAGATATCAAGGTAACTGTTGCCATCCTCCTGGCTGCCCTATTCTGGGCTATCGGTTCGGTGTATTCAAAGGGCTTTACCCCCACCGGTTCTGTTGTAG
>CAZNMO010000003.1:0-12894 GCA_964574195.1 uncultured Clostridiaceae bacterium
TAGTATCCATAAGGGATACACAGTAATTTTTGATGAAAAGATACGAAGGATAGGGGAAGCAGCTAAGGTTGAAACTGAAGGGCTGGAGGCGGTCATAGACGCACAGGGCAGGTACCTGTCTCCGGGATTTATTGACCTTCATATTCATGGCTGTTTCGGGAACGATACCATGGATGACAGCGACAGCAGCTTAAGAAATATAAGCGGGAGTTTGACGTCCACAGGTGTGACCTCCTTTCTTCCGACAACAATGACCATGAGGCAGTCGTCGATCTCACAGACTATTGGCAGAATAAGAAGCCTTATGGGTAAGGAGCCCGGAGCTTTGATCCTGGGCTGCCATCTTGAAGGTCCCTTTATAAGTGAAGAGTACAAGGGGGCTCAGGATGCAACATATATAAGAAGGCCTGATTTCAATATGATCAAGGAGTTTCTTGATGTAATACGGATAATAACCCTTGCTCCGGAAGAGGAGGGCTCAGGCGAGTTTATTGAGAGATGTACCAGGAATGGAATAATAATAGCCATAGGGCATACCGGCGCAAGCTATAAGCAGGCCATGGAGGCCATAGGTAAGGGGGCTTCGCATATCACCCATACCTTTAATGGCATGCCGCCCCTTCATCATAGGGAGCCGGGGGTAGTCGGTGCTGCAATGGACAGTTCTGTCAGTTGCGAGCTTATTGCTGACAACATCCATGTGGACCCTGCCGTACAGAGGATACTCCTAAAGGTCAAGGGCGTGGAAGAGATAGTGCTTGTAACTGATGCCATGAGGGCATGCCTGCTTGAAGAGGGAGAGTATGACCTGGGAGGTCAAAAGGTACTGGTAAAGGGAGAGGCAGCAAGGCTTGCTTCAGGCAACCTGGCAGGTAGTGTGCTTACGATCAACAAGGCCTTGAAAAACTTTCGGGCAAATACAGGGATAAGCATTGTTGATGCAGTCAGGACAGTTACTGTAAATCCGGCCAGGATATTGGGTATCGGGGACAGCAAGGGCAGCATAGGTGAGGGTAAGGACGCCGATATGGTATTGTTTGATGAGGGCTTCAACATATATGGAACCTTCATAAAAGGAAAAAAAGTTTATGAGAGGTCTTAAGCATGAGAATAGTAGTTGCCAAGGATTATGAAGAAATGAGCGGGAAGGCTGCCAAAATAGCGGCAGGTCAGATATTCCTGAAGCCCAACAGCGTAATAGGACTGGCTACAGGCAGTACTCCGCTGCTGATGTACAAGGAGCTGATCCGCATACACCAGACAGATGGACTTGATTTTTCTGAAACGGTGTCCTTCAACCTGGATGAATATATAGGATTACCAACAGGAAATATTAATAGCTATCATTATTACATGTTCAATAATCTTTTCAATCATATCAACATAAAACCTAAGAATGTGTTCATACCTGATGGAATGGCCACGGATATAGAACGTGAGTGCATGGAATATGAAGAAAAGATCCGCGAAAAGGGAGGTATTGACCTTCAGGTGCTCGGAATTGGGAACAACGGACACATCGGCTTTAATGAGCCGGATGTGAAATTTGAGGCTACCACACACCAGGTAAAGCTGGATGAAGAGACTATTCTTGCAAATGCGCGTTTTTTTGATAATATTGAGGAAGTTCCGAAGTATGCAATAAGCATGGGCATCAAGACAATAATGCATGCCAGGAAGATATTGCTGCTGGCCAACGGATCCAGTAAAGCTGAGGCTTTGGGCAAGGCACTGTATGGAGGTATCACTCCGGAGATCCCTGCATCAATACTCCAGCTGCATCAGGATGTGACAGTGGTGGTTGATGAGGAATGTGCCAGCCAACTAAAAAGGTTTGGAGATGATAGGCTTGAGTGACAGGATACTTGACCTGAGGCCTGAACAGCTGGTCAGGCTTGATGGCAAAGAACTAATGGAGAGCATAAGGGCAGCTGAAGGCAGGACTATAGCCAGTGAGATCGTCTGCCCGGTCATGCCCTTGTTTTTTGATGTGACAAATGCTGAATTGGCAGCTGCCTTTGGAGCGGATCTAATAATCCTTAATTTGTATGATGTGTTGGAGCCGTTTATTTATGGAGTTATTCCAAAAAAAGGGGAGACTGTGCTGCAAGCCCTGAAGAGACTAACAGGGCGCCCTGTCGGGATAAATCTGGAGCCTGTAGATGAAGCAAGCCCCGTAGTAGGCAAGCGTACAGCAATAGGTGGAGGAAGGATAGCGACCCGTGAAAATGCAAGGCTTGCATATGAACAGGGAGCTTCACTTATAGTATTGACCGGGAATCCCAAGACAGGAGTAACTAATGAGTGTATATTAAAAGCCATCAGGGATATAAGGGAGGAGCTTTCCGACAATATCGCACTGGCAGCGGGCAAAATGCATGGAGCAGGTATAGGCTCTGAAATGGGAGAAGGCATAATATCAAGTAAGGCTGTGGATGAATTTATCGATGCAGGAGCTGACATAATACTTGTTCCCGCTCCTGGAACCGTTCCGGGTATAACCCTGCAGTCGGTCAAGGATATTGCTGACCAGACTCATGGAAAAGGGGCGATGCTTATGACAACCATAGGCACTTCACAGGAAGGAGCAGATCCGGATACCATAAGGAGCATAGCGCTGAACAGCAAGATGGCCGGAGCTGACATTCACCATATAGGTGATGCGGGATATACCGGCATAGCTGTACCGGAGAACATAACGGCTTATTCTGTTGCCATCAGAGGAAAAAGACATACCTACAGAAGAATGGCCATGAGAATATAGGGGGGTCGGAATTGGTAAGAGAAACATTGGAAGTGAAATGTAAGGATGGACTTCATGCAAGGCCTGCAGCTGAGTTTGTGCAGCTTTGCAAGGGTATAGCAAGCGATGTAAGGCTTGAGAAGAACGGGCGGAACGTGCCCGGAAAGAGCATAATCGGTATCATGTCCCTGGGCGTTGCCTGTGGTGAGGAGATAACTGTCATAGTTGAAGGTCATGATGAGGCGGGTGCCATGGAGAAGATAAAAGAATTGCTGAGTAAGGAGTAGGAATATGTTCAATTTTTTAAAAAAGAAGGATGACACCCTTAGCCTGTACAAGCCGGTAGAGGGAAAGGTTATAGATATCACAGAGGTGCAGGACAACATGTTCTCGGATAAGCTTATGGGAGACGGAGTGGCTATTGAACCTTCCGGTGCTGAAATACTTTCGCCCTGTGACGGCAAGGTACTGCTTGTGCCTAAAACACTTCATGCAGTGGCCATAGAAGCCGCAAATGGAGTTGAGGTGCTGGTGCACATAGGCATGGATACTGTCGAATTGAAGGGGCAGGGATTTACAAGCTATGTAAGCGCAGGAGATACGGTAAAAAGGGGAGACAGGTTGATAAGCTTCGATAGGGAATACATTGAAAAGATGGGCAAGTCCCTGACAACACCAATAGTCATTACCAACGGTGATGAAAAAGTTATGCAGGTCAGAAAGGTACTGGATGGCGGCGATGGTTTGATCATGGAATTGAAGCTTAAGAGCTGATGATCGGGAGAGATAGCATATGGAAAGAGGATTGGCGGTATCCCCGGGCATAGGGATAGGTAAAGCATATATTATCAGCGAGCCTGATATTATCATAGACAAAGGCGCCATTGATATGGAGAATATGCCGAAAGAGCTGGAAAGGCTGAGAATGGCGCTGGAATCCTCATACAAGCAGCTTAGAGCGATCCATGACAGCGCTGTAATGCGTGGGGAAAAGGAAAAAGCCGAGATCATTGAAGCACACATTATGATGCTGGAGGATCCAATGCTTGCAGAACAAGCAGAGAAGAAGGCAACCAGCCTTGGGATCAAGGCAGAATATGCTTTTTCGCTTGCTATTGAGGAACAGATATCTGTTTTTGAAGGGATAGAAGACGCCTATATCAGAGAAAGAATAAATGATATCAGGGATATAGGCTCCAGGGTTTTGAAAAATCTTGCAGGTGTCATTATGAAAGATATAGCTGCCATTAACGAGGAAGTAATACTTGTAGGTAAGGAAATCACTCCCTCACAGATGGCTGCCGCAGATGCACAGTTTGTCAGGGGTATAGCCGCTGAAACAGGCGGTGCTACCTCACATACAGCTATAATGGCGCGTAATGCAGGCATACCTGCGGTAATGGGAGTGAAGAACATAGCCGCACTTGCCATAGAGGGCCGGACGGTAGTGGTTGATGGAACAACCGGTACTGTGGAGCTGGAACCGGATGTGAACCGGATGGATCAGCTTAAAGAGAGGATAAAAAGAAGCCGACAGCTGCAGGGGGAACTGATGGGACTGAAGGATTCAGCCACAGCAACTCTTGACGGAAAAACAACCAGACTGGAATGCAACATAGAGGGGACAGGGGGCGTAAAAAAGGCCCTGGAGGTTGGAGCAGAAGGGATAGGCTTATACCGTACCGAGTTTTTGTTCATGGACAGAAGCAGCATGCCCGATGAGGAGGAACAATTCAGGGCTTATCGAGATGCAGCAGCCGGAATGGGAGGCAGACCCGTCATTATAAGAACTCTTGACATAGGGGGGGATAAGGAGATCGAGTATCTCAAGCTTCCCAAGGAGGAAAACCCGTTTCTGGGCTTCAGGGCAATCAGGCTGTGCTTTGATAGGCAGGAAATGTTCCGGACTCAGCTTCGTGCAATTCTGAGAGCCAGTACTTACGGAAAAGTGAAGATCATGTTCCCGATGATAGCAACAATGGGAGAGCTGAGAAAGGCAAAGGGAATACTTGAGGAAGCAAAACGAGAACTGGAGATCCAAGGCATAAGCTATGACAAAGGTATCCAAGCAGGGATAATGATCGAGATCCCCTCCGCAGCTATAATTGCTGATCGATTGGCGAAAGAATCGGATTTTTTCAGTATAGGCACCAATGACCTGACACAGTATACCTTGGCAGTGGACAGGACCAATGAGAAAGTCAGCTACCTATACAACTGTCTTGATCCGGCTGTCATACGCCTGATAGCGGTTGTTGTGGAAGCAGGGCATAATAATGGGATACCGGTAGGCATGTGCGGTGAGCTTGCGGGCAATCCCAAAGCGGCATTACTGCTTCTGGGTATCGGCTTGGATGAGCTGAGCATGAGTCCCGGAATGATCCTGAGGGTCAGGAAGCTTATAAGCTCTGTTGAAATGAGTACTGCAGCGGAAATAGCGGAAAGTGTTGCTATAATGGAAGACCCCGCACAGATTGAGGATCACCTCGTTTCAAGATACAGCGGGTTAGGGTTGGAGTATCTTTTGGAAATTTGATCAATACAGCAGAAAGGACCGGTTTTGTGAATGATGGAGAGCACATACTGGTTCTTTTACTTTGTCTTATGCTATTCTTATGGTATTATATAATTAAGGATACGTAGCCTCCGGCAGCCGGGGCTTCAAAAGCTGTCTTGCCTGTTGTGGTTTATGGTTTTTTGGCTGTTGCTCTCAGGAGGATAATTATGAAAGTAAACAAAAAAGCAAGAGCTTTGGTTTCTATAGCAATATATATGATACTACTTGCAGCTGCAGTATTTTCACAGGGATGGCTGAAGTCAGGTCCGGCATCGGTGAAAGCCACTATACAATACGCTTCTTATTTGCTTTTTGCGGCAGGGATGTTTTTTGGTTGGCGCTTCAATCGCAGCAGAGTTTTTTTCTGCTCTCTGACACTGCTGCTCAGCCAATTGGTAATTGTCAACTATGTGCCAGAAGGGCTAGAAAAATCGGATTTTCAAACAGTGATGTTGACAGTTGCTTCAGTATATATACCGCTTAACATACTGGTCTTTTCCTCCCAAAAGGAAAGGGGGGTCACATCCTCATGGGGAAGGATGCGGGGACTGCTGATAGCAATTGAGGCGATCATTGCCGCATGGATAGTATGGTATAACGATACTGATCTGCTGCAGCTTTTTGAGCTGAAGCTGATACCGGCGGATATTACATTGCTGCCAGATTTTTCTCAGCTATCACTGCTGTTGTTTCTGGCAGCCCTGGCCTATCTGCTTACCCGGGAACTGGTGGCAGGTAAAAACAACGATGCGCCTTTCATCGGGGTTACTATATATTCCTTTACTGCTTTGCTTTTTGCAGATGATCCCTATTTGGCCCCCCTAATGTTATCTTTATCAGGACTGCTTCTGGTTGCAGTAGTAATACAGGCATCCTATTCCATGGCTTACCTGGATGAGCTTACAGGACTTTCCTCCAGGCGTGCAATGAAAGAGGAGCTTCTTAAACTCAATGGGAAATACTCAATAGCGATGCTTGACATTGATCATTTCAAGAAATTCAACGACACCCACGGTCATGATGTGGGGGATGATGTTCTCAAGCTTGTCGCGGTTTGTATAAAGGGCGTCGGCGGAGGAGGGCGGCCCTTCAGGTATGGGGGAGAAGAATTTACGATAGTATTTCCGGGAAGGTCTATGGACGAAGTCATACCTCATTTGGAAGAACTGCGCGAATATATTGCCAACAGGGGTTTCGTCAAAAGAGGAAAGGGCAGGCCGGATAAAAAACCTGCTGAAATCGTGACAAAAAGGGGTTCCTACAAGAAGCTTTATCTGACAGTAAGTATATGGGTAGCAGAAAAAAGTGAAAAACATAAGAATGCAGATGAAGTTGTGTCGGCTGCAGATAAAGCGCTATACCGCGCCAAATCAAAAGGACGGAACTGCATATGTAAATAACCGGAGCAATTTGCTCCGGTTATTATTTAATGTGTGGCTATATTTACCTTCCCGGTCTTATGAACATCTGGGTCCAGTAGCAGGTACCATTGCTGCTCTTGGCCAGGCCTACACCTATCTCTGTATAGGCGGTGCTGAGGATATTGCTTCTGTGCCCGGGGGAATTCATCCATGCTGTAACCACCTCTTGGGCTGTTCTCTGACCCATGGCGATGTTTTCTCCACCCGCAGCCATACTTATTCCAAAGGACTCTATCATGTCAAAGGGCGAACCAAAGGTGGGCGATTGGTGTGCGAAATAGTTCTTGTTGATCATATCCTGGGATTTGTAGCGTGCACACCTTGAAAGCTGCCAATTTGCTTTCAGTGCCGGAAGTCCTTTCTTTGACCTTTCAAGGTTTGTGAGGCGAATGACCTCATTTTCCATTGCAGTTACTGCCGTGTTGGTCGGTATTGTGAGCCTTTGACCGGGATAAATCATTGATGGATTCTTTATCTGAGGGTTTTTCGCGATGATCTCACTTACCCCGGTCTGATACTTCTGTGCTATTTTCCACATAGTATCACCCGAGCGAACTGTATAAACAGTATCGGCAAAGGCTTGTACTGCCGGCATCATAAGGCACAATACGATTAGAAATGCCGCAAATTTCCTTTTCATTTTTTACCTCCCTGGTGATATAGATTCTTACATATTCTTCTGCAGGATTTTTTTGAGTAATGCTGCTGCAGATTCTTGGCAGACTCTTTCAGCAACTTATATGTTTATTTTTGATAAATATTGTTTTTTTATAACCTATAGATATTGTAACAATTGAGTGAAATGCTTGTATTATTGAAAAATAAGGTAGGCAAATATTGTGGGAATATTGAAAAAAATAATAGATATTGGACAAAAATGTCACAATATACTGAAAATTATATATAAAATTTTGAAAATTCAAGTAGTGCAAAAATTGAATATTTATGCTAAAATGGTTTTGGGACTGTTGAGAAGTAGTGGCTTATCCAAGTAATGGTAACTGAAAGTAGGTACTGTTTCTCAAACAACTGGTTTTACTGCAATTTTTCAATCCAATCTAAATTTAAAGGAGGTTTTTTATGCAAGCGTTTCATGATTTAGTAATTCTCATCGATGGTTATCTCTGGGGACCGCCAATGTTGGTTCTCCTATTCGGGACTCATCTTTTCCTCACATTCAGGTTGGGATTCATTCAGAAGTATATCGGTTTGGCAATTAAACTTTCAGTTACCAAAGATGCAGCAGGCGAAGGCGACGTAAGCCAGTTCGGCGCATTGACAACAGCTCTCGCAGCAACAATAGGTACCGGTAATATAGTCGGTGTTGCAACCGCTGTAGCACTTGGAGGTCCTGGTGCCGTTCTCTGGTGCTGGATGACAGGTGTATTCGGTATAGCTACCAAATATTCAGAAGCTCTCCTCTCAGTTAAATACAGGGTAAAGACTTCTGACGGCACAATGCTTGGTGGCCCAATGTATGCACTTGAAAGAGGCCTCAATATGAAATGGTTGGCAATTCTGTTTGCCATATTCACAAGTATTGCTGCATTTGGTATAGGCAACATGGTTCAGGCAAACTCAATTTCCTCAATGGTAGTTGAGAACTTCGGAATCTCCCCATACATTACCGGTGTAGTAATGGCTGCACTTACAGCTGTTGTTGTTATCGGCGGTGTTAAGTCTATAGCTAATGTTTGCGAAAAGCTCGTTCCATTCATGGCAATATTCTATGTATTAGGTTGTATCGTAATTCTTATTATAAACTCTGCTTATGTTGGACAGGCAGTAAGCTTGATAGTATCAAATGCATTCTCAGCCAGAGCAGCTGGCGGCGGCTTCATCGGAGCTACAGTTCTGATGGCAGCAAGATACGGTATCGCAAGAGGCTTGTTCTCCAATGAATCCGGTCTTGGTTCTGCTCCATTGGTTGCAGCAGCAGCTAAGACAGCCAATCCTGTAAGACAGGCGCTGGTTTCCTCCACAGGTACATTCTGGGATACAGTTGTTGTTTGTGCTATGACAGGTCTCGTTCTTGTCAGCAGTATCTGCAGCAATCCTACAGAACTTGAAGGCCTCAAGGGTTCAGCACTTACAAGCGCGGCTTTCGATCAGATACCTGTTATAGGACCTATCGTTCTTACAATTGGTCTTCTGACCTTCGTTTTCTCAACAATACTGGGCTGGTCCTACTATGGTGAGAGAACAACAGAATACCTCTTTGGTAAAAAAGCTATCGTACCTTACAGAGTACTCTGGGTTATAGGCGTATTTATCGGATCAGTAATGACACTTTCATTGGTTTGGGACCTTGCAGATGCTTTGAATGCAGCAATGGCAATTCCAAACGTTATATCACTTATACTTCTTAGCGGTGTAATCGCATCCGAAACAAAGAAGTATCTTGTTGACGGAAGTATTGATGATGTTGATAGCGATCCAATACCGGTAATAGACAGCGGTACAGTTTTCCAGAGGAAGTAATTTAAATCAAACGTATATGACCCGATATTCGTGAATAACGATGTCGGGTCATATTTTTTTATTAGTAGACTTCTAACCTTCCAGGGGATAAACCAAATGGGAGGTTATTTTTAATTATGGAATACAATTTCATAGTATACATAATAATATTGAAATAAAATTTCATAAATTATATAATAAGAATATACATTTATTGTATATAATAAGTGGCGATGACCTGAACTGATAAATTCAAATTTTACAGTGGAGTGATAGTAATGAAAATCGATCTTGACAAGCTTGTAACAGAGAGCAGAAATGAAAACACGAAAAATATTGACAGTGTGTCTACCCTGGAAATGTTAAAAATGATAAACAACGAGGACAAGACGGTTGCCTATGCTGTGGAGAAGGAACTAGGCCGGATAGCCGAAGCTGTAGATATTATACATATGAAGATGGCCGAGGGGGGGAGGCTTATATACGTCGGTGCCGGTACCAGCGGAAGGCTGGCTATTGTTGACGCTTCTGAGTGCCCTCCTACATTTGGTACAGATCCCGGATTGGTACAAGGCATAATAGCCGGAGGCAGAAATGCCGTGTTCGAATCTGTTGAAGGTGCGGAGGATTCAAAGGAGGGAGGCGTGCAGGATGTAAAGGCAGTTGGACTCTGCGGGAAGGATGTATTGGTAGGCCTTGCTGCCAGCGGAAGGACCCCTTATGTCATAGGCGCGCTGGAATATGCGAAGGAGATCAAAGCTGCAACGGTTGCTATAACCTGTAATCCTGACTCTGAAATGGTCAAGGCAGCTCAAATATATATTGCACCCGTGGTTGGACCGGAGGCAATTACAGGTTCCACCAGGCTGAAGGCAGGTACAGCCCAAAAGTTGGTTCTCAACATGCTGACCACCGGTGTTATGGTCAAGCTGGGCAAGGTATATGAGAATCTCATGGTAGACGTAAAAGCCAGTAATATCAAGCTGACAGAAAGGGCCAGGAGAATAGTGGTGCAATGTACGGAGGTATCTGAAGCTGAAGCGGAAGCGGTACTTGAAGAAACCAACTACGATGTAAAGCTTTCCATATTTATGATCAAATCCGGGTTGCCCAGAGAGGCTGCAAGCAGGGAACTGGATGAGAATCATGGCTATATAAGAAAGGCTCTCGAAAAATATTTATAAAAGGGGGATTATCCATGAGTGACAAGAACAGAGTTTTAGCCGATGAGATCATTGAGAAGTGCGGGGGTAAGGAAAACATTCGATCGGCCATGAACTGTATGACCAGAGTCAGAATGACTGTAAAGGACCAAGCCAAGGTCAATGAAGCAGCACTCAAATCGATACAGGGTGTAATGGGACTGGTAGAGGCAGACGGACAGCTTCAGATAATAGTCGGTCCCAGCGTGGCAACAAAGGTGACTGAGGAAATAAGATCAATTCTGGGGTTTGGTGATGAAAAGCCCTCCTTTGGTGAGGCAGACAAGGTGAAGAAGGAAATGAAGAGCAGGTACGGCACACCGGCAGGAGATGTTCTTAAGAAGGTATCAAACATATTTATTCCTCTTATACCAGCTTTTATCGGCTGCGGGCTCATTCAAGGGATAAACAACCTGATAAAGAAGTTCAACTGGATAGAACCTGGAGCTTTTACAGCGCTGCTCACAGTATTCGGCGGGGCAGTTTTCACATATATGCTCATCATGGTAGGTATGAATGCGGCGAAGGAATTCGGAGGCTCACCTGCGCTGGGAGGAGTTATGGCCGGTATCCTGATGATGCCGGGACTTGCTGATGTAACACTTTTCGGTAAACCGCTGGTCCCTGGACGTGGTGGGGTCATAGCCGTGCTTCTTGTTGTATTTTTTACAGCCTTTGTTGAGAAGAGGGTAAGGAAGCTTATACATGAATCTGTTGAGCTAATAGTAACGCCTTTGATAACGGTATTGGTATCGGGTTTTGTTGCCATAATCGTGCTTCAGCCTATAGGCGGAGCAATATCAGACGGTATAGGCGCCATTGTCACGGCTGCGATCCAGACTGGAGGAGCACTTGTGGGAGCGGTACTGGCGGGGACCTTCCTTCCATTGGTCATGACAGGTCTGCATCAGGGACTTACGCCAATACATGCCGATCTGCTCTCAAAGTTTGGTGAAAATGCACTTTTACCGATACTTGCAATGGCCGGCGCAGGACAGGTCGGCGCTGCCATAGCGGTTTATGTAAAGACTAAAAACAAAAGACTTAGAAGGACCATTGCCAGCGCACTGCCTGTAGGCATACTTGGAATTGGTGAGCCCTTGATATATGGGGTTACGCTCCCGCTGGGCAAACCATTCCTGGGGGCATGCCTTGGAGCTGCCTTTGGAGGAGCTTCCAATGCAGTATTCCATGTTGCATCCATCAGTATGGGGTTGTCAGGTTTGCCTTTAGCTTCCCTGATAAAGCCTGATAAAATACTGCTTTATCTGATGGGGGTCCTTATAGCTTATGTGGCAGGCTTTGTAATCACCTATCTGCTTGGCTTCAATGATCCTGTTGAAGAAGACAGGGAGTATAAAAATCCTGTGGGAACAAATTCTGCTGCACTGTAAGGAAAGGTGATTCATATGGTAGGCATATCCTTATACACAGGAATGGGCTACAGCCTTGAGGAAAATCTTCTATATCTGGAAGAGGCCTCCGCTTTAGGAATCAAGGAGGTGTTTACCTCCTTACACATACCGGAAGCTGATAATAGTGTTTACAAAGAGGTTGAGGAAATACTGCATAAGGCAGGAAAGCTGGGAATGACTGTCACAGCAGATATATCCAAAAGCTACATGGACAGGATGGACATCAAGCAATATGATATATATGCCCTACGCCTGGACTTTGGATTCACTGCAGAAGAAATAGCATACCTGACAAGGCGCGCAGGCTTCAGGATACAGATAAATGCGAGTACTATATCTGATGAATACCTTAAGCTGCTTATACAGCACGGGGCTGAACTGAGCAATATGGAGGTGTGTCATAATTATTACCCCAGAAGGGATACAGGGCTGGCATACGGCCTGTTCATGGAGAGAAACAGCAGCTTCAGGTCTCACGGGATGAAAATAGCAGCCTTTGCACCGTTGAAAAACCAGAGGAGGGGGCCACTTTATGAAGGACTTCCTACATTGGAGTGTCACAGGGATGTGGAGCCGCTGATCTCTGTTCAGCATCTGCTGCATTCAGGAGTTGATACAGTTTATATAGGAGATGCCTTTGCAGCTGAAAAAGACATGAAAAGGCTGGCAGCACTCAGAAAGGATGTCTTCAGCATACCGGTCAAGCTGCATGAGCCGGTTCCGGAAGAGACAAGGGTACTTTCCGGAGTACATACAAACCGGATGGATCCCGGAGAATATGTCATCCGTTCTCAGGAAGCAAGGCTCAGAAGACAGGGACATATAACCCCACATAATACTGCTCAAAGAAAAAGATACAGTGTTACGATAGATAATGAAGGATATTTGCGGTATGAGGGAGAATTACAGATATTGAGAAGAGAATTTGCTGCTGATGAACGGGTCAATGTGGTGGGAGACGCCTCTCAAGCCGCACTCCTGATAGATATGATAGGGCCTGGAGATGCCTTTGAATTTGTTTCAGATACTTAATGGCTCCGGCTTCAGCACCGGGAGGTATCAGAATGAGTGGTATTCTGAGAATAAGAGAAATATA
>CAZNMO010000003.1:12904-55020 GCA_964574195.1 uncultured Clostridiaceae bacterium
AGCAAAAACGCAGATATCTTTTTGTGTTAAAATAAGAGAAATATATGAAGAACTGACCCCTGCAGAGAAAAAGCTGGCCAATTACGTACTGGAGCATGGGGAACAGGTAGTCGGACTTGCTGCTTCTGATTTTGCGGAATTGTGTGATACCAGTCCGGCTAGTGTGGTACGCTTTGTAAAAAAGCTCGGTTTTGAGGGGCTTCAGGATTTTAAGATAGATATGGCAAAGGTATTCGCCTTGAATCCTGCCAACCAGGAAAATGTATATGAAGCGGTTACTATACATGATACTACAAAGGACATAATAAAGAAGATAGCAGCCGGTAATATAAAAGCCATAGAGGATACCATAGGAGTCCTGGATGAGGAAGCTGTTGCCCAGGCAATAGAGGCAATGATCGAAGCCAGACATATCAATATTTATGGGGTGGGGGCATCGGGCCTTGTTGCCCAGGATCTTCAGTATAAGCTGATGAGAATAAGCAAATCCGTCAGCATGTATATGGACAGCCATACTCAGCTTACGTCAGCGATACATATGAAAAAAGGGGATGTCGCCATAGGCATTTCTCACAGCGGCAGAACTATGGAGGTCTTTAAGGCTTTGGAAAAGTCAAAGGAAAAAGGTGCAAAAACCATTTCCATCACAAAATATGGGAATTCACCCATAAGTGAATTGGCGGATATAAAGCTTTATACGGCAAGTGTGGAAAAGCATCTGCGTACTGGAGCAATTGCTTCAAGGATAGCCCAGCTTACAGTAGTGGATATAATCTTTGTGGGTGTTGCTCGAAATAACTTCAGTGAAATAGCAGGCTTCATCCAGGATACCAGGGATATGGTAGAAGATTTAAAAATATGATAATACATAAAATGACAAAGTAGCAGTATATGCCTGACGCTTTGTCATTTTTTTACCGTTATAACGCAAATAGCGATAATTAACCACAATATCTGCCAAAAGGTCGCACAAGCTTAATATATTGATTATTTCCGCCATTTTGTATAGAATAATAGTACAAGCTGGTAAAAATATGCAGCCAATAAATAATGTTAAATGGGGTGATATTGTGGAAACAATGACTAAAGCTTTAAGCAACCTGGGGTATACGGCATATTCCATCATATTTGCGATCGCTGTTATTTTTATGGTCTCTTTCATTACGATCATCAATGTTAGGGGCAAGTACAAAAGGCTGCAGAGGGAACTGAGATCAGCAGAGGTAAAAGGTGAAAGATTCAGGAGCAGGATACTCAACGATATAGTGGAGGACTACAAGAGCATATCGATGAACTCAAAGGGAGAAGTGAATACACAGGCTCTGGTGGAGAAGAATTTCAGCATAGGTCTCAAAAGCCTCGGGCTTGGAGAACGGTTTGTAAAGCACTCTGTATCATTAATGGTAGTGCTCGGATTGCTTGGTACTTTTTTCGGGCTCACCATGTCGGTCGGCAAGCTGGTCGAGCTGTTGAATGCCGGGGGGAACTCCGAAATGCTTGTGGAGATGGGTTCGATCATCTCCGGGCTTATTTCTGCTGTAAAAGGTATGGCGGTCGCATTCTCCACTAGCCTTGCAGGAGTACTGGGCTCTATAGCTATAACAATTATGGGAATACTTTTTAATATCGAAGAAGCCCGGCAGAGTCTTTTGGTCCAGCTGGAGGATTATCTGGACAATGTTATCGAGCAGGAGCTGCTCAAACATAAGGAATCTGAACTGGCAAGGATCAGCGGGGCTATCGCGGACTGCTTTGATGGCTTCAGCATTAAGGTTGAGAATGTACTTCGTAGTACGGTGGTGGATTTCTCGGACAAGCTGGCAATATCCAGCAATAATATTGTCAAGGCTTCCGAAGGGCTTGAGGGAACCATCAGCAGGTTTGAGAGTGCTCTGGCGGTGTTTGCCGGCAATACGAGGGATTTCAGTGAATTCAACTATAACCTGCGCGGCAATATAGAGAGAATGGATGTAAGCTTCCTGAACCTGAAGGAGAGTTTAGCTGCGACTGCGGAAATAATCAATTCAAATAAATTGGCAATGGAGGGTTTTTCGGACACATTGCAACAAGCGGCAGCAAGTTCAAGCGGGAATGAGGGTATTGGAGAGGGGCGGTAGCGGATGAAAGCAAGGAGAAGATATTTTGGAGCAGGTGCTGAAGCACAGGACTTCTGGCCATCCTTTACAGATGTAATGGCCACTCTGGCACTGATACTTTTCTTCCTTATGCTGCTGGCATACATCCAGAATATAATTTATGGCAACAATCTTGAGCATGCTAAACAGCAGCTGGAAATTGCAAGGGCAGATATCGCAGGCGCTGAGAAGGAACTAAGGCTTATCAGACTTGATATTGACAAGACCAAGGTAGCCCTGGCATTGTCTGAGCAGGAGATAGAGAATCAGAAGGCCATCATAAGCATGAGCAATGAAGAGCTGCAGAGCCTTAGGTTAAGGCTTCAGAGCATAGCCTTTCTGAGACTGGATATTCTTGAAAAGGTGAAAGCGTCAGTGGAACAGGAGTTGGGTAAGTACAATGAAAATGGTCAGGAGCTCGTTGCCATAGGAGATAATGCTAATATTATAATAAATGAAAGCTTGGTATTTGCTTATAATTCATATAAACTCAAACCTGAGGCGAAAGAGCTGCTTACACAACTGGCCAATGCCTTTGAACGGGTGCTTGAAAATGGTGATATCAGAGACAACATAGATGCCATAAGCATCGAAGGGCATGCGGACAGTATGGGGAATGCGGATTATAACAGGGAGCTTTCGGCAAGAAGGGCAACGGAAGTAGTGAATTTCATGTTTAAGGTCAATCCAAGGCTGGAGTCCAGCTATGGGCAATACTTTGCAGCTAATGGATACTCTGAATTCCGACCTATCAGCAGCGGAACCGACGAGGCAAGCAGAGCATTGAACAGAAGGATAGAGATATCCATTGTTGTCAAGGACTCCAATATCCAGAAGGTGATAGAAAAGTACCTGGAGGATACAAGCGATATACTAAATGAAAGATAGGTAGAAAAGATCCTTCGTTTCGCTCAGGATGACAGTTATTGTCATCCTGAGCGGAGCGAAGGATCTTTTGATTTATTCTCCGGTTATATTTTTTCAACGTTGGAGGCCTGCGGCCCCCTATTGCCCTGTACTATGTCAAACTGCACCTTCTGACCTTCGTTGAGACTTTTAAAGCCATCATCATGTATTGCCGAAAAGTGCACAAAAACATCTTCTCCATCGGGAATAGATATAAATCCGAACCCCTTTTCAGAATTAAACCATTTTACTGTTCCGGTTTTCATTAATTTCCTCCTATATAACATTTATAGCGTATTCTTTACTATTATGTCCAAAGTCGGAAAAATAATTCAGTGGCCTTTGTATAATGAAGGGTGGAGTTTATTGTCGAGGTCAATCAATATTATCGATATACTTCTTCATTTTTTCCAAATTGATTGCACCTATAGATACATCATCAAGATAGCCATCCTTGTCTATGAAAAATGATGTTGGAATTCCCATCACGTTATACTGCTTGGTTATTACCCCGTCACTATCAAGTATTATGGGAAAGCTATAGCCATTCTTCTCAACAAAAGCCCGGACCTTGTCCTCCGCATCTGCTGCGTTGACTGACAATATCACCAGGTCAGTACCCTTCGTTTCATTATAAAGAGCTTCAATATCCGCCATTTCTTTTTCACAGGGACGGATAGCTGTAGACCAGAAATTGATGAATATCTTTTTGCCCTTATACTCACTAAGCACGATAGGATCACCATTTAGATCCTTGGCCGTAAAATCATAGTCACTTAACATGTTCCTTTTTTCAGACTGCGGCTTCTCCCCTGCCTGTAACTCCTTTGCAGCATTATACTCCTTCAGCACCATGCCAATTGCGATGGCAATCAGTGCAAGCATGAATAAAACCCAGAGTTCTCTTTTAGTACTCTTTCTCATAGTGAATTCTCCAATCATAATGAAATTATTAAGGAAAACTAATATAATTGCACAATATGGAAATACTGCTTATTTGGGCAGACATTTACTTTTGTATTATAACATGAAAGTGTACCGATTTGAAGATAAATAGCTGTACCCGGCACCTGTAAAAATTCTGTGAGAATAAAACAAAGACCTCGATCATAAATCATATGATCGAAGTCCGGATATCGGTCTGGTTATCTTTCCGAAAGCCTTTCGGGCTCATCGTATGCCACTCCCATTGTATCCACAGTTACCTTTTTCATTCTCTGGTCTGAAAGTGGCTTGTCAGAGTGATTTCTTTTAACTGCAACGATCTTGTCGGCAGCTTCAATACCCTCGGTTACCTTTCCGAAGGCAGCGTACTGCCCATCCAAGTGTGGTGAGTTGGCTACCATTATAAAGAACTGTGAGCCCGCTGAATCGGGATGCATGGATCTGGCCATTGAAATGACGCCTTTCTCATGCTTCAGGTTGTTGGCAAAGCCGTTGGCTCTGAATTCACCCTTAATGCTGTAGCCGGGGCCCCCCATACCTACGCCCTGTGGGTCTCCTCCCTGTATCATGAACCCTGGGATGACCCTGTGGAATATGATTCCATCATAAAAGCCCTTGCTGGCAAGGGATATGAAGTTCCTTACAGTGTTTGGGGCTATTTCGGGATAAAGCTCCAGCTTCATTATATCTCCATTTTCCATTTCGATAGTTACAATTGGATTGCTGCTCATTCTAATTCATCCTTTCTTTTGTTGCAATGCAAAATCTGTATTCGCCGCAAATTACATAATCCATTATATAATACATTTCGCGAAATTCATACGGAATATTCATAGAAATAATGTGTATGCCCATGCCTCACCTATTTCAGATCAGCTACGAATTTCTTCATTGACTCAAAAGGTATCGCACCGGTTGCGCCATCATCAAGATAACCCTCGGTATCTACGAAATAAGAGGTTGGTATGCCGGTAACCTGGTATTTCTGTGATACCTCTCCCTTTACATCAAGTAGTATGGGGAAGTTATAGCCGTTATCCTTTATGAATTTCTGCACTGTATTCTTGTCTTCACCTACATTGACTGCCAGAATGACAAGATCACTGTCCTTGGTTTCCTGGTAAAGCTTTTCTATATCGGGCATCTCAGCTTTGCAGGGTGGACACCATGTGGCCCAAAAATTGAGGAAAACCTTCTTGCCTTTGTAATCGCTCAGGGATACCATATTGCCATTCAGGTCCTCCAGCTTGAAGTCATAATCCTTCATCAGATTGGTCCTGGCCGGTTGCTGCTGGCCCTCGGTCTCACTTCCATCTCCTGACTGCGCAGGGGTAGGAGTGGGCGTCGAGGAACCCTGAGCTGTTTGCTGCTCCTGGGCAGGAGGGTTGACGACGATATCCTGTTTGGAATTGAACTTGCCGGTGGTATATACTGCAATAGCCACCAGTATAGCTGCAGTCAGCCATATGATCATGTTTTTCTTCATATCAAAAATCTCCAATCTCAATTTTATAGGTTAAAAAAGTCGAAGTATTGGCTCAATACCGCCATTTTATTGGTAAAAATCAGTATACCCATAGCTATCAGCAAGATCCCGCTGACTATTGATATGGTATTAAGGTGCTTTGATATCCGTTTGAAGTATTTACTGAAGCTGCTAATGGCATAGGCAGTCAAAACAAATGGTACCGCCAGGCCAAGAGAGTATGCCGATAACAGCAGGATTCCCATTCCGATCGTCTCCATACTTCCGGCATATATCAGTATTGACGCCAATATTGGCCCGACACAGGGTGTCCAGCCTGCTGCGAAGGCCATGCCCACAAACACCGAGCTGATGTTTTTGCGAAGCTTCTCAAAAGGGATGAGTCTCTTTTCATAGAATAGAGGTTTTATACTAAATAAGCCGGTAATGTGTATGCCAAAAAGCACGATCAGAATTCCGCCGATTTTTCTGAATATATCCATGTTTGTGATCAGAAGCTTCCCCAGTGAGGTTATTGAAGCCCCCATGGTTATAAAAACCAGGGAAAAGCCCACAACAAATCCGATAGACTTATATACTGTATGCAGCCTTTCCTTGCCTGTATTAAGCTCTGCAACTGTGGATCCTGTCAAATAGGTTATGTATGCAGGCACCAGGGGCAGCACGCATGGGGAAAGGAAGGAAAGCAGACCTGCCGAGAAAGCCAGTATTAATGATATATTATTCAATTATCACACCTGCCTTGCTAAAAAAATGTATGAAAGGTGTACCCCCCACCGGTATATATTTATAATATTATATCATGAATATGTAGATTTTATGAAGAGGAAAAAGAAATAATTATTGATATTGACAGCCTGGAGATATGAAAATATAATTAAAGCATACCCCCAGGTGGTATCGTATAAACTAATAGTAAGTTAATATATATGGAGGCGTATGATATGAATAAAAAGGTGCTTATAGTCGGCGGAGTTGCAGGTGGAGCGTCCGTTGCGGCAAGACTCAGGAGAGTTGATGAGAAAGCTGAGATAATAATGTTTGAAAAAGGGCAGTATATATCCTTTGCCAACTGTGGTCTTCCTTATTACATAGGCGGAGCCATAAAGGAGAGGAAGAATCTGCTTGTACAGACAGCACAGGCTATGCGGGCACGCTTCAAGGTGGATGTGAGGGAATTGTCCGAGGTAATACGCATAGACAGGCAGAAAAAGCTTGTGGAGGTGCGAAACCACAAGGAAGGAGTCACCTACGAAGAAAGCTATGATGTTCTTGTGCTCTCACCCGGCGCTTCCCCGGTAAAACCGCCTATTCCAGGTATAGACAATCCCAATATTTATACATTAAGAGACATCCCTGACACTGATTCCATAAAGGGCTTCCTGGAGGAGAAAAGGCCTGAAAGTGCTGTTGTTGTAGGAGGAGGCTTTATAGGTCTTGAGATGGCTGAGAATTTACATGATGCAGGGCTGAAGGTAGATATAGTGGAAGCTCTGGATCAGGTAATGGCGCCGCTTGATTATGATATGGCTGCAATAGTGCATAATCATATAAGAAGCAAGGGCTGCGGGATGCACCTGGAAGATGGGGTAAAAGCCTTTGAGCCTGATGGAGGCAAAACTGCAGTAACGCTTGCAAGCGGTAAAAGGATAACTGCCGATATGGTAATGCTCTCCATAGGCGTCAAGCCTAATAACAGCCTGGCAAAGGAAGCCGGGCTGGAAATTGGGGCAACCGGTGGAATAAAGGTAAACGAATATCTACAGACCTCCGATCCGGATATTTACGCTCTGGGTGATGCCATAGAAGTAACGGATTATGTGACCGGCAATCCGGCTCTCATACCGCTGGCAGGACCTGCAAACAAACAGGGCAGGATCGCTGCGAACAATATTGCGGGACGAAGGGAGAGTTACAAGGGAACACAGGGAACGGCAATTGCCAAGGTCTTCGATTTAGCTGCCGCTGCCACCGGTGCAAATGAAAAGACCTTGAAAAGGCTGGGCAAGGTGCTGGGAAAGGACTATATCACAACAACTACACATTCAGCTTCCCATGCCGGTTATTATCCAGGCAGCAGTATGATGGCGATAAAAACTATATACACACCGGAGGGAAGAGTGCTGGGAGCGCAGATAGTAGGCCGGGATGGCGTGGACAAGAGGATAGACTATTTTGCTATAGCCATAAGACATGGTATGACAGTACATGATCTACAGGAATTCGAGCTTGCATATGCGCCGCCTTTCTCTTCGGCAAAGGACCCGGTAAACATGGCGGGATATGTAGGCAGCAATGTGCTGAACGGAGATATAAAGGTTGCATATTGGAATGATGCAATGTACGCAGATATGGACACTACCTTCCTGCTTGACGCCAGGGAGCCCTCGGAGTACGCAGAAGGTCATATACCCAATGCGGTCAATGTGCCGTTGAACCAGATAAGGAGCAGACTTGACCAGATCCCCAAGGATAAGGAGATAATAGTCAATTGCCGCGTGGGCCTTCGCTCATATATAGGTGTCAGGATGCTGGTGCAGAACGGCTTTGAAAATGTGAGAAACCTTAGCGGAGGATATATCACCTACAGTGAGATAGAGAAGGATATGAAGGAAAACAATAAACTTTGATACTGATAAAGGGGATGCCTGATATATAGGGCATCCCCTTTTTAAAATAGGTGACGGATTAATTGAAGAGTGCGACGTAAGTGGTTGCGGGTTACGCGTTTCGTGTTGCGCGTGGAACGGTTCGGGAAGGGCTTCGAAGCCCCTCCTGAGATCACGCGTAACGCGCAACTCGTAACGCGTAACAAAATGCGACTGTGTCGCATTTTTTTTATTGTGTTTAATTATGCACAATTTTGTAGTAAAATGGATATGTAGGCTTGTTCGACATTGTAGGCGGGTAGTTAACCGGCTGGTGGGGGTATCAGATGAAAAGTATTGATTTCAAAGACAATATTGTAAAAAGAAATAAGATTCCCATATTGATATATGTGCCTGAGTGGATACAGCTTTTCTCCAACAACAAGTCCAGAGGAATGTCCAAAACCATAGAAAAGCTGGAGGAGCTTATCGCCAAAGAGAAGGAATGCGGCACAGAGCTTGACAGGCTTGGAAAGCGGAAAAAGCTGGTAATGAATAAAATACTATATCTATCAAAGGATATCAATGAAAACAATAATGAAGAAGCTTTGCCCAAAATGGAAGAGGCAGAAAAAGAGCTTCTTGAGATCAACCAGAGAATACCTGAGCTGATAGAAGAGCTGGAGCTGCTTCCTGGTCTTATCAATGATATGAATACTCAATTGCTTAAGGATACGATAAAAAAATCCTATGAGCTGATCAATGAGTATAAGGCTGAGTCTGAGAAATGCCAGGAGCAGGTGAATGAAATAAGACTCAAGCTTTCTGCTCTTATTCAAAAAAAGGTTGATATGGAAGAAAGGGTAAACAAGCTATACTCATTTACCCACGGTATGCTTGGAGCCGATGAGATGGAAACTCTGGACGAAAGCTTTCTGCTTTAGCAGGGATAAATTAGAATAACCTGGCGAACAAGCAAAAGGAAATGCATTTTGTATGTAGAATTAAATAGATGGAGTGATCGGTCAGACATAAATAATTGAGGGGGCGATTTTATGATATTTGGCATAGGAACCGATATTATTGAAATCAAGAGGATCACAAAAGCGTTATCAAGGAATCCTGGATTTGCAGAAAGATTGTTTACCGGTCAGGAGCTTGAGTATTATAAGAAAAAAAATATGAAGGCGCAGCATATTGCAGGGGGTTTTTCCGCGAAGGAGGCCGTGCTTAAGGCTTTAGGCACGGGCTTGAAAGGTTTTAGGTGGAAGGATATAGAGATACTTCGGAGCGCTTCGGGAAAGCCTATGGTAAGGTTTGGCGGCAATGTAAGGCAGTTCGTAGCGGATAATGGGATCGGGGCGATATATGTCACCATATCCCACTCCAGAAGCTTTGCCACAGCGACAGCGGTAGCGGAGCTTTCGATAGAAAGAGAAGGCATAGTCATCGAGGACCTGATCTTTCAGCAGGATGCCGAGACCCGGAAGAATATTCACTAGGCAGCCGGCAAGGCAGCCTTCCGTTAATTATAAGATGTAATATTAGAATATGTTTCACATACAATAAATACATATGAATGCTTGTGGTGGACTATTCCGCCTTTAGGAGGGTAGCTGTGCAACTTAGAGTAATATGTATTATCATCATTGTATGTGTTCTTATGACCGGCTGTCAGGGGCTTGGTCCTTCGAAGAGTCTGAAGGATGTAAATGAGAAGCTTCTGGAGCTTGAGGATTATACCTGTGATGTAAGGCTGCTGGTCACAAACAACAGAAGCACCATGGAATACAAACTTAAGCACTTTTATAAAAGCCCTGATAAGTATAGGCTGGAGATCATTTCTCCTCTGGAGCTTATGGGGCAGGTAACCATATATAACGGGAAAAGCTCTTACATATATCATCCCGGGATAAGGCAATATCTTGTTACTGAAGATTTCGCCGGCTCATTGGAGTATAATTCCTTTATTGGTTCCTTTATAGAGCATATCCGGACGCCGGACCGGATAAAAGCAAGTACTGTAAAGGAAGGCGAAAAGAAATTATATGTTCTTGAATTCGGGATACCGGAATCCAACAGCTACATGAGCATTGAGAAGTTGTGGCTGGATCCTGTTGAGGAAGTACCCGTAAAAGCAGAAATATACGGAGAAGACGGCAAAAAAAACATAGAAGTATTCTACTATAACTTTGTTTGCAATTCCGGTCTAAAGGACGGGGATTTCGAGATTAAACAAAATAATCAATGAATTTACGGGAGATGAAGTAAAATGTACGATCTGAAAAAAATCAGGGCTGCATGGGCTGAAGTAGACTTGGATGCACTTGCCCACAACATGCGGGAGGTCAAAAGGCTGGCAACAAAAGGCGCTCTTGTAACAGCGGTAATCAAAGCCGACGGTTATGGCCACGGAGCTAAGAAAATAGCTCAGACACTTCTGGACAACGGAGCGGACAGATTCGCTATCGCAGTGCTTGATGAGGGTATTGAGCTCAGAAGATCAGGCTTCAAGGTGCCGATACTTGTGCTGGGCTTCACTGACAAAGAGAGGGCAGAGGAAGTAGTAGCAAATGATCTTGAACAGGCATGCTATTCGTGGGATCTGGCTGAAGCGCTTTCAAAAGAGGCTTCTAAACAGGGGAAAACTGTCAAGGTACATATAAAGGTCGATACAGGAATGGGAAGGATAGGCTTGCAGCCTAATGCAGATTCGGTGCAGCTTATAAAGAGGATCAGCCAGCTTCCCAATCTTGCCATAGAAGGTATATTCACCCACTTCGCGGTAGCTGATGCTACTGACAAGGCATATACAGAAGGGCAGTATGAAAAGTTCAATTGGATATGCAATGAGCTGGAGAAGGAAAATGTTAAAATAAATGTAAGGCACTGCGGAAACAGTGCAACGATAATTGACCTTCCCAATATGCACATGAATATGGTAAGAGCAGGCATAATGCTTTATGGACTTAAACCTTCCGATGAGGTCATGCTTGATAAGCTTGAGCTTAAACAGGTAATGTCCCTGAAGGTAAGGATCACACATGTAAAGGAAATCGAAGCGGGCCAGAGCGTAAGCTATGGCAGAAGATTCATCGCTGAAAGAAAGAGCAAGATCGCTTCACTGCCCATAGGCTACGCCGATGGCTATACAAGAATGCTTTCAGGAAAGGCAGAGGCTCTGGTAAAAGGCAAAAGAGTACCTGTAGTGGGAAGGATATGTATGGACCAGTGTATGATCGACGTTACCGGTATAGAAAATGTTGCAGTGGGAGATGAAGTTGTACTATTCGGAAAACAGGGAGACGGCTTCATTCATATAGACGAGCTGGCTGACAAACTGGGAACTATTAATTATGAAATAGTATGCATGATAGGCAAGCGTGTTCCAAGGGTCTACATCAAGGACGGAAAAATCGTTGATGTATACAACTATATAATAGGATAGCTTTTTAACCCCCAAAAATGAATTATACGGCACTATGCCCTGCAGGGTGGACATGCATCCATCCCAGGGCATGCTGCAGTTGCGCAAATGCCATATTTTGTACGTAGGCATAAAATAAGAGATAGTATATAATATTGTATATGCGGTTAGTATAATCATATATGGTACAAATGTGTATCATAAAGCAACAGGGAAACTTTTTGCGAAATCTGAACTTTGATACCGGTGAATTTTGCAAGGTGCCTATACATAATCTTACATACTCTGCTCATACATATTATTGGCAGGATATCATCAGCGGAGGTGACCTCCACCGATGATATGCCTCCGGCGCACAAATAAGCTGGAGGCGTACTTGATTAATGAACTTAGGAGGTGCTAGTGTGGCTGATTTAAAGAAGATTGCTGTTTGTATGCCGGATACGCTTTTAAAGGAAATAGATGATATGGTATGTCATGAATGCATCAACAGAAGTGAGTTTATACGGAATGCCATGCGTTTTTATATAAGTGAAATAAAAAAAACTTCAGTAATTGAAAAAATGAAAAGCGGATATCTGGAAATGTCTGAAATAAACATTACACTAGCAGAAATAGGTCTTACAGCAGATTATGAGACAATAATGAGGTATGAAACAAGGCTTGCGGAGTGTGAATAATGTGGTTGTAAAAAGAGGGGACATTTTCTATGGGGATCTAAGCCCGGTGATTGGATCGGAACAGGGCGGAGTAAGGCCTGTACTGGTCATACAGAATGATATTGGCAACAAATACAGCCCCACCGTAATAGTTGCTGCGATAACTTCACAGATAAACAAGGCTAAGCTGCCCACCCATGTTGAAATAGCGGCTGACAGTTATGGGATAACAAAGGATTCGGTCATACTAATGGAGCAGATAAGGACAATAGATAAGAAAAGACTGAAGGAAAAGATCGGACACCTTTCGGAGGAGCTTATGAAGCAGGTGGACATGGCATTACAGATAAGCTTCGGATTGATTGAATATACATAAAATACATATAAAAACCGGGATGCGCATGCAGCCCGGTTTTGTTATATGTCGCAGGGTTTACAGTACATTTGGTATCATATCAAGGCCTACATGCTCATATAAGCCGCAGAGTATGTTCATGTTCTGGACCGCCTGACCGGCAGCGCCCTTTATAAGGTTATCTATGGCGCTTACCGCTACCACCCTGTTTGTGCGCTGATCCACCCTGAGTCCGATGTCGCAAAGGTTTGAACTTCTTACATTCCTTGTCTCGGGCAGATTGTCCATCACTCTTACAAATACTTCGTTTTTATAATAGCTCTTGTACATGTCATAGAGTTCTTCCTGGGTGGTTCCGTTCTTGAGACTTCCGTAACAGGTGGCAAGTATCCCCCTGCTCATGGGCACCAGGTGTGGAGTGAAGCTCAATACTACCTTTTCACCGGCGATATCCGACAGCTGTTGTTCAATTTCAGGTGTATGCCTGTGGGATGTGACATTATATGCCTTCACAGACTCGCTGCATTCGCAGAACATGCTGGAAACGCTGGTTCCCCTGCCGGCTCCAGATACTCCTGACTTGGCATCTATAATTACCGAGGAAGTATCGAGCACACCATTATGCAGCAACGGTGCCAGGGCAAGTATGCTTGCAGTGGGGTAACAGCCTGGATTGGCTATCAGGCTGGAACTGGCAATATTTTTTCGGTTGGTCTCCGGCTGGCCATAGACTGCAGTGTTCAACATGACCGGAAGCTTGTGCGGAGTACCATACCACTTTTCATAATCCTCATTGCTTCGAAGTCTGTAATCGGCGCCAAGGTCTATGACCTTCACTCCTAAAGCAATGGCTTGCTCCACCAGCTCAAAGGATTGACCATGGGGAAGCGCTACAAATAGCACATCGATCTTAGGGAGCTTGTCTTGGACCTCATGTATATCTATACACACATTTTCCAATATCCCGTCCAGACTTCCATATACCTCGCTGAATTTCATATGGGAGTAATTATGAGAAGCTAAAAATACCAGAGATACATTTTTATGCTGTGATAATATTGTGGAAAGTTGATAGCCTGCATAACCGGTCGAGCCGACAACTCCGACCTTTATCATATATATCACCTCTATACCTTTTATTATTAAAGTATTATACATTTATATGATTAATTATGCAATAGAAATTATAAAAATTCAAAAATATTATTGAATAATTATTCATATATATGTATAATTAATGCATTGGGAGTTGGAGGTGATAAACATATGGCAGTAGGTGAAAATGGAACTGTTTTTCAAAAGCAGCTGGTAATAAAATATGGAGGCAGCATTGCAAAGGATGCGGCAGCCACGGCTGCATTCATGGAGGATATCGCTTTTCTCAGGAATTCCGGAGCGAAGGTGGCAATTGTCCATGGAGGCGGACCGGAAATCGACAGTATGCTTGCCAGACTTGAACTGAAGGGTGAATTTGTTAAGGGCCTGAGGGTAACGGATAAGCCTTCAATGGAAGTGGTTGAAATGGTACTTTCGGGAAAGGTGAACAAAGCCCTGGCTTCGAGTCTTGCGGAGAAGGGCGTGGAGGCAATCGGTATAAGCGGCAGGGATGGAGGGCTTATCCGGGCGGAAAAGCTATGTCTGGAGGAAGCCGGAGAAAAGCTGGATCTGGGTTTTGTAGGAAAGGTGACCGGTGTTAATACTAAAATAGTAAGAGATCTGATGGATATGGGCTATGTTCCGGTAATTTCACCGGTGGCGGGGGATTTGAACGGAAATAGCTATAATGTAAATGCTGACTATGCTGCTGCAGCCATAGGTGTTTCGCTTCAGGCGGACTGTTTGGTGTACCTGTCGGATGTGGAGGGGCTTTTTGCCGATATAAGCGACAGAACTACATTGATAGAGGTTATTAAGGTTTCGAAAATAGCTGAGCTTATAGACAGTGAAAGCATATCCGGAGGTATGATACCCAAGATGAAATGCTGTATGGAGGCTGTACAGCAGGGGGTAAGATCGGTATGCCTCATAAGCGGGAAGAAGCCTCATGTGCTGCTGGAGCTGCTTGAGGGCAAAGCTGTAGGTACAACTATAATAGGAGGGGATAACAGTGTCGAAGGATAATATTCTGAATACCTATGCACGTTTTGACATAAATGCTGTTGAAGGAGACGGCTGTATTTTGCGTGATGACAAGGGCAGGGAGTATCTGGATCTTGTCTCGGGTGTGGCTGTCAATTGCCTGGGCCATTGCAGCCCGGTAATAATAAAGGCACTGCAGGAACAGAGCTGTAAGCTTATGCATGTTTCCAACCTGTATTGGAATGAAAAGCAGCTGGCACTGGCAGACAAACTGTGCAAAGTGGGAGGCTTCTCGGGTGCATTTTTTTGCAACAGCGGCACCGAGGCTGTGGAAGCTGCGTTGAAATTTGCCCGCAAATACGGAAAGCAAAAAGGCGGGGTATCAAAGCATGAGATAATATATATGAAGAACTCCTTCCACGGCAGGACTCTCGGCGCTCTCTCCGTTACAGGCCAGGAAAAGTATCAGAAGGATTTTGCACCGCTGATACCGGGGGCAAAAAGCGTTGAGTTCAACAATTCTGAGGAATTGGAGCTGAAAATGAGCACCGATGTATGTGCGGTCATTATTGAACCTATACAGGGCGAAGGGGGAATAATACCCGCCCAGGTGCCGTTTTTGAAGAAAGCCCTTGAACTGTGCGAAAAGTATGATGCTCTTTTGATATACGATGAAGTGCAGTGTGGTATTGGAAGGCTTGGAAGTCTTTTTGCCTTTGAAAGCTTCGGGGTGAAACCTGATATGGTATGTATGGCCAAAGGCCTTGGAGGGGGGGTCCCTATAGGTGCGGTCGCAGCTTCATCCAGAGTTGCGGAGAGTATTAATTTTGGAGATCACGGCTCTACCTTTGGAGGCAATCCCCTTGCTTGTGCCGTAGCACTTGCAATACTGGATGAGCTTTTGGAGAACGGGGTGCTGGATAATGTCGGCAATATGGGGGCTTATCTGCAGAAAAAGCTGATGGATCTGAAGGAGAAGCATGCTTCAATAGTTGGGATCAATGGTATGGGTTTGCTTGTGGGGATAAAGCTTTCCATAGACACAAAAAAATTTGTCAATGATTGTATCAGCAAGGGTTTGCTACTGGTGGGAGCGGGTACTGATGTGGTAAGGCTTCTGCCTCCGTTGAATATCGGGGCGGAGTATTTGGACAGGGCAGTTGAGATAATTGATGAGGTATTGAGCAAGCAGGCCTGAAGTATTTACAAGGGGGGCACCTTCTGTTAGTATAATGACAGAGGTGCTTTTTCTATTATTTGGATAAAAATACATGGAGGAGTGAAGACTATGTACTCTGATAATAAGGTATGGATTGCCAAAGGTGACAAACCCGTTTATCTTCTACCCAATATGGCCAACAGACATGGGCTTATTGCAGGAGCTACCGGTACAGGAAAAACCATCAGCCTGAAAGTGATGGCGGAATCTTTCAGCGATATGGGGGTTCCGGTGTTTCTTACAGATATAAAAGGTGACCTGGCGGGGCTTGCAGAGGAAGGAAGCGACAGCCCCAAAATGGCTGAGAGGATCAGTCAGCTTGGTATAACTGATTTTACATATAAATCATATCCCGTGTGCTTCTGGGATGTATTTGGAAAAGGCGGACACCCTGTTCGCACAACGGTATCAGAAATGGGGTCCTTGCTGCTCTCCAGGCTGCTGGGACTTAATGAAACACAGGAAGGAGTACTGAATATAGTATTCCGCATTGCTGATGAAAAGGGCATGCTGCTGCTTGATCTGAAGGATCTGAGAGCCATGCTGAAATATGTGGGCGATAATGCAAAGGATTTTACACTGCTTTATGGAAACATAACAGCTCCAAGCATAGGAGCCATCCAAAGGAGTCTGCTGGTACTGGAGGATCAGGGCGGAGCAAGCTTCTTCGGTGAACCTGCACTGGATATACATGACTGGATAAGGACCGGCAGTGACGGAAGGGGCATAATCAACATACTTCACTGTGTTGAGCTTTTCCATAGTCCGGCATTGTATTCCACCTTCCTGCTGTGGATGCTGTCAGAGCTTTTCGAGACTCTTCCTGAGACTGGAGATGTAACAAAACCGAAGCTGGTGTTTTTCTTTGATGAGGCCCATCTCCTGTTTGAAGATACACCCAAAGCCTTGTTGCAGAAGATGGAGCAGGTGATCAGACTTATACGCTCCAAAGGAGTTGGAGTTTATTTCATAACGCAGAACCCCATGGATCTGCCGCAGGATGTACTGGGACAGCTTGGGAACCGTGTGCAGCATGCTTTGCGAGCATATACACCGGCCGAGCAGAAAACAGTGAGAGCTGCTGCTGAGACCTTTCGTGTCAATCCGGCTTTTGATACTGAAACAGCTATCACACAGCTGGGAACAGGGGAAGCCCTGGTGTCCTGCCTGGATCCCGAAGGCATACCTGGAATCGTTGAAAGAGGCTTGGTAATGCCGCCTCAGAGTAAATTCGGCACCATAGATGACCTGGTCCGCATGAGGATAATCAACAATTCGCCTATGAGCGGAAAATATGATGAGCCGGTCGACAGGGAATCTGCATATGAAATGCTGCAGGCAAAGGTGCAGCAGGAGCAGGATGCCAAGTTGGAGGAAAAGGAGCGCATAGAGCGGGAAAAACAGCTGGAGAAGGAAGAAAAAGAAAGACAGAAGCAGCTGGAAAAGGAAGAGAAGGAAAGAGAGCGGGAAGCCAGAAGGGCTACATCCCGTCCTTATGGAAGGAAAACACTGGTGGAAAGAGCCGCTGACAATGTTGTCGGCACCATAGGAAGAGAAGTGGGAAGGACGCTTATACGCGGAATACTCGGTTCTCTGAAGAGATAGTATATGAAAAAGGCAGGTAACTGGCGAAAGCTCAGTACCTGCCTTTAGTATTTGTACTAATCCCTAAGCTTCATCGCCTCATCGGGGACGCCGCTTAAGAAGTTAATATATCTGGATAAGGAAAACATATAATCCGACAGACGGTTAATATACTGATAATCCAAGTTATACTCCTTATCCTCCAAAAATCTGACAAATACTCTTTCCGTTCTTCGTACAATGCTTCTTATCACTTGACTGTAGGCTGCCGCATCCTTACCGCTGTAGTATATGAAGCTTTCCAGAGGCCCTGAGGCAGCGGACATTGCATCTATACCCTTCTCCAGGGCTTCAATATCAGTTTCTTTGATATAGTTCCTGCTGAAATCCGACGATACATCGCCGCCGATCCTGAAGAGCGCATATTGAATATCCCTAAGTACTTCATCCATATCAAGGCTGGATGCATCGTAGGGCACATCCTTCAACAAGGCCCTAAGGTATCCTATTCCTGCATTTATTTCATCTATTGAGCCCTGAAGCTCAAACTTGATATCTCCCTTGGAGATCCTGTTTCCCAGTATATCTGAGGTAGTGCCCTTATCTCCGGTCTTTGTATAGATTTTCAATGAAACGTACCTCCTTGTATGTGCTGTATTTATTATATTATATTTTTCAAGTATTATCAAAAACTCGAATATTTGCTGGAAAATGTATTCAGTATAGGCATGCGGGTATTGCCAGCAGGGAAAAACGAGTATAAAGTGGTGGTAGTAGGTTATTTAGGGGGTAATAGGGTATGGAGATGAAAATGTACGAAGGTTACATCACCGACATAAAAGGAATAAAAGTAGGGCACAGCCAATCTGAAGAGGGTATGACCGGCTGTACCGCAGTAATATGTGAAAAGGGTGCCACAGGTGGCGTAGATGTAAGAGGTTCTGCGCCGGGCACCAGGGAAACGGATCTGTTCAAGGCCGACAAGCTGGTGGACAAGATCCACGCAGTGGTGCTGTCAGGGGGAAGCGCCTTTGGCCTTGAGGCGGCATCCGGAGTAATGAGATATCTGGAGGAGCAGGGTGTAGGCTTTGATGTGGGGATCACAAAGGTGCCTATTGTTGCTTCCGCTGTTATTTTTGATCTGGGCTTGGGAGACTATAGGATAAGACCTGACGTAAAAATGGGCTATGCTGTGGCACAGAACGCCTCTTTTGATGAGAGCAGGCAGGGAAATATAGGCTGTGGGCTTGGAGCCACTATCGGCAAGGTCTACGGTCCCGCCGGAGCTATGAAATCAGGGCTGGGAAGCGCTACGGTAAGAGCCGGTGAACTTGTGGTATCTGCGCTGGTGGCTGTAAATAGCTTCGGTGATATTTACGATTATGAAACAGGGAGGCAGATAGCTGGGGTATATGACTACAAGAACAGAAAGCTGCTGAATACCTATGAGATAATGAAGCGGGAGGGAAGCTCCGCCGGTTTCAATATGAGCAATACCACCATCGGAGTGGTGGCTACAAATGCTGTGCTTTCAAAAGCAGAGGCGAATAAAGTTGCTGAATTGTCCCACAATGGTTATGCAAGATCCATCAATCCAGTGCATACCATGCTGGATGGGGATACGATATTTGCGTTGGCTACCAATGAAATAAAGGGGGATGTGAACTTGATAGGCACCATGGCAGCAGAGGCAATGTCCAGAGCCATAACCAATGCAGTGATAAGTGCTAGGCCGGTCCATGGCATGTGTGCCTTGTACGATTTATAGATACTATTGTAATTATGTAGGGATTTAACTATAATATACATGAAGCCAGCATCAGAAATGAGTTGGACTGGATATAGCTAAAACTTAATACGGTTTTACGACTGGTATCCAAATAGGAACTAGAGCGGAGGTAGTAAAATGTTAAAGGGAAAGACTCTCAATGTGAGAAAGATGGCAGTTATCGGTATCCTCGGAAGCATATCGATCATTCTGGGGATGACTCCACTGGGTTTTATACCCGTGGGTCCAACAAAAGCAACTATTATGCACATACCTGTGATAATAGGGGCAATACTGGAAGGTCCTGTAGTAGGCGCAATCGTTGGCCTTATATTCGGATTCTTCAGTATTTTTCAGGCGGTCACCATGCCTACACCGGTATCCTTTGTTTTCCTTAATCCACTGGTCTCGGTAGTGCCCAGAGTGCTTATCGGCATAACATCCTACTATGTATACAAGGCCTTGAACGGTCTTGGAAACAAAAGGACTCTCTGGCTGCTTAATCTGCTGTGGCTGGCAATAATGGGATATTTGTGCTATGGTATCTATGGAAGCCTGAAGGCGGATCAAAGTATATGGCTTGTTGTAATGAACGTTGTACTTGCAGGCTTGACTGCAGCGATGGCTTATCTTACGAACAACAAGCTTACGAACAAGGCATTGGACATTGTGATCGCAACGGTTGTGGGAACTCTGACCAATACAGGCCTGGTCCTGGGCATGATATACATTGTATATGCCGAGAGCTTTGTAAAAGCGCTGGGCCAGTCTGTGGAGACTGCCAGGAAGGTTATCTTCGGGATCGGCATAGCAAATGGGATACCTGAGATAATAATTGCAATACTGATCGTAACAAGCGTAATAAGCGCTTTGAAAAAAAGAGAGGCATAGATGAAAGGCCAGGCAGCTTTGCCTGGTCTTTGTTCTGTAAATTACAAGTTTGTTACATATACAGGAATTTTTCGATATATGGCGAAATATATACAATGATAGCAAAACTTGCAAATATTATTATATGAGGAGAATAGGGATGATAAAGGGTAGAGGTCGCAAAACAGGGATTGTAGTAATCATCGCAGCTATACTGTTACTGTCTGCAGTGGTCAACAGCGCGGCGGACGGGGTTTCTCCAGGTTCTGAACAGGATCCCATCGTCACACAAAGCTATGTAGAACAGAAATCGGAGCAGATCAAGTACTATATTGATACTCTGATCGGAAAGGTGAACAGCGATGCTCAGGCGCAGGCTCAGGAAATAACCAAGCTTAAGACGGAGCTGGAGCTTAAAAACCAGGAAATAGCAAAGCTTAATGAAGCAGTGAAAAATGGAGGTGCAGGGGGTTCAAGCAGGTTTGAAGTGGTTGAACTTGGCAAGAACCAGCTGCTGATTGCAGGAGAGGGTGCTGAAATAATACCCAGGTCAGGAAAGTTTTCTGCCATATATGGGCAAAACGGAGGGCTATCAGATATAACCTCTGCAAAGGATCTGAAAAACGGTGAAGCTGTGGTAATGAACCATATGCTCATTGCTTCAAGGGGAGACGGCAGAGGCGTAAAGGCTTTGGCAGACAAGTCCTTCCTGATAATCAAAGGGACATATACTGTGGAGTAGCTGATAACAATATCGGACCGTAGATCAATGGGCGGGTTTCTTGACCCGCCCATATACTTTTGCCCGAGGCTAATATACTTTACATTTGTAGGGCAATAATACTATAATAAGATGGAATTACATCATATAATATGTCATTGGTAGGTGGGAATATGAAGGATAGTCTCGTACTAGGGACAATGATGAATATTTACAAAAGGTTTATGAAATACTCGCAGTTCAGCGCATTTTTCGTAGCAATGAGTAGGATAAGTAAAAGCCTATCCGATCATGCGGCGGAAAGCTGCATACTGGGCTTTTTCAACAGGGAATGGAATATTGCAGGACTATGGAAGCGAAGCCTTGTGATGAAATTGCTGCTTTTACCCTTGAAGCTTCTGGGATATGCCTCCGACAGGCTTTCTGATGGGACAAACAGTGCTTTGGATGGAAGCTTCAGTATAAGTTCCGTCAGAGCAATGCTCGAGGAGCTGTACTACATGAGTACAAGGGTTTATGGAGTTTTGTTCCTGACTTCTGCTGCAGTTAAGGGATTGATGGGAACAGTAGCAGGAAATGCAGCTCCCCTTGAGGGTATAAGCGGGATCATTGATCTGACGCTGATGCTTCTGGGCACTGTATTTATACTTATAAACCGCCCTGTAAAGGCCTTGGCTGAAGGCAGTATCATAGGTAAGCTGACATATGACTTTTTCATGGTTTCGGGAGATATCCCCTTCGACAAGGTGGAGCATTCAAGACGGAGCAGACAGGGGCAGCCAAGGTTGGAGCTGGCTGCGGCAGTTGTAGGAATAATAATTGGGCTGATGGCATATTTCCTTGAGCCGAGAACCTTGATATTGGTACTGGGCGGCGCTGTTGGAGCTACAATGGTGCTGTGGAGATATGAAATAGGAGTATATGCTGTCGTGGGGCTTATTCCCCTGGCTCCGACAATGGCGCTGTTGGGGCTTGTATTACTTACGGCAATATCCTATGTGATAAGGTTGTTCCTGACTAAAACCATGAGCTTCAGGGTGACCATACTGGACTATTTTGTTGTATTGTTCGGGATCGTGCTGCTATACAGCAGTATAACGTCATATACGCCAAAGAATAGTTTAATGTCGCTTTCCATATTCGCGGCATGTATATTGTTTTACTTCATACTTGTGAACACAATAAAGACCAGGCAGCAGCTATATGGTTTGCTGGCACTGCTGGTGCTTTCGACTACCGTTACATCCTTGTATGGGCTGTACCAGCTGAAAACAGTTGGAGCCACCTCGGAAGCCTGGGTGGATACCACACTTTTTGAGGATATCAAAGCCAGGGTCGGTTCTACTTTCGAGAACCCCAATGTGCTGGGAGAATATCTGGTTATAATCATACCTGTAGCCATTGCAATGCTCTGGGGTCAGAGAAGCTGGATATCACGACTGCTTACCATAGGCTTGGCCGGTATAATGCTTGTATGTCTGGTTTATACCTATTCCAGAGGCGCATATATTGGTTTGATACTTGCTTTCGCGCTTTTTGCAGTGCTAAGGGACAGACGGTTCATAGTCCTGGGTATAATTGGTCTGCTGCTGCTGCCCTTTATACTGCCGCCTTCGGTAATAAACAGGTTCACCAGCATAGGCAATCTGTCGGATACATCCTCCTCCTACAGGATATCTGTATGGCTCGGGTCCCTGAAGCTCGTCGGGGATTATTGGCCCTCGGGAATAGGCCTGGGGCTGGAGCCCTTTAAGCTGATATACCCCAAGTATTCACTGAATGCAGCGTACGCCCATCATTCACACAATATATACATACAGCTGTTGATAGAAATGGGAATAGTCGGTTTTCTGGCATTCCTGGCAATGGTAGCGGTTTATTACAAGACTTTGATTGCAGGGTTCTTCAAGACCCGCGATAAATTCATTTCGACCTTTATGATCGCCGCTGCTTCCGGCATGGCCGGGTTCCTGGCCCAGGGAATGGTGGAGAATATCTGGTACAACAACAGGGTGCTGCTTACCTTCTGGGTGATGCTGGCCTTGGGAATGGCAGCCAAAGGCATCATCTCAAAGGATAACGAGGTATTGGACATATGATAAAGGTGATACATGTATTAAGTGATATGAAAATAGGCGGAGCAGGCATATGGCTGCTTAACCTGCTTGACTCCATAGACAGGGAGAGGTTTGAAATAAAAGTGGTGCTTCCCAAGGGGAGCATGCTTGTTGATAAAGTAAAAGGGCTTGGGTTTGAGGCGATAGCTGTTGAAGGAATGAGGGACAGGTCCTTTGATATGGCTGCAATCAGCCTCCTTCAGGGAATATTCAGGAAAGAAAAGCCGCATATCGTACATACCCATGCATCGCTCTCTGCCAGGCTGGCAGCCAAGCTGTCCGGAGTGAGCATAATCAATACAAAGCATTGTATGGACAGAAGGAAGAAAGGTATCAAAAGATTGGCAGGAGTCTGCATAAACAACTGGCTCAGTGATAGCCTTGTTGCCGTATCTGATGCTGTAAGGCAGAATATGCTTGATAACGGAGCAGCCAAGGAGAAAATTTCTGTTATATATGGAGGTATAAGGCCTGTAAGGGAGCTTGAGGATAAAGAGAGAAGCGAAGTCAGACATAAATGGGGAATTTCAGATCAGGATATAGTCATAGGTATAGTCGCACGCCTGGCCGAAGTGAAAGGACACAAGTATTTCCTGGAGGCGGCGGAAATTATTTCCCGGGAGAAAAACGACTTAAAATTTGTAATAGCCGGCGGCGGCCCCCTGGAAAATATGCTGAAGGAACAGGCTAAAGAGCTTGGAATAGAATCAAGGGCCGTTTTCACTGGTTTTATGGAAAACATATATGAGATATTGAACATATTGGATATAAATGTGATTTCGTCATTATCGGAGGCGCTCTGCCTCTCGCTTATTGAGGGAATGTCCATAGGAAAGCCGTCTGTGGGGACAGATACAGGGGGCGTTCCAGAGGTTGTAAGGGACGGGCACAACGGATTCCTGGTACCCGTCGGGAACTCGGAAAAGCTGGCAGCTGCTGTCCTCAAGCTGATCGATGATCCCCAACTTAGAAAAACTATGGGGGACAGGGGTAGAATACTCGCGGCGCAAAGCTTTACGGCTGCTGCGATGGCAAAGGACATTGAAAAACTGTATGAAGCTGTGGCAAAGAAAAACAGAAGGGAATGTGGTGAAGGTAATGGCTTTAAAGGATAATAAGGGCAAAAGCTTCGGAAAACTGAACATGGTAGACTTTATCATCATATTGGTACTGTTGGCCCTTGTGGGTGGGGTATACTATGTTTTCTTCGGGGGCAGCGATAAGCAGGTGGTTGAAACCAGCAAGGTCTTGTATGAATTTGAAATAACCAATGTCAATAAGGCTTTTGTAGATGCGATCACACCAGGTGATCCCATCAGGGACAATATAAGGGGCAATGAAATTGGAAAAGTAGTCAGCAAGGCTTCCAGAAATGCTACGATGCTGAACGAGGACCTTATAAACGGCAGGTATGTCATAGCTGATGTGCCTGATATGTATGACGTTGTGATAACTATAGAAGGCCAGGCCAATATAACTCCTGCCAATATAATCGTCGGGGGAGCTGAAATAAAAGTCGGAAAGAGGTTTTCCATCAAAGGCAAGGGCTATGCAAATCAGGGCTTTGTGACTAAAATTACTTTGGCAGGGCAATAAGGAGGGGTAGATATGCTTTTGGATGAAAAAGGAAAGTTATTCGGTAAGATAAGTATTGTTGATATAGGTGTATTGCTGCTCATTGTTGCGCTCCTGGGAGGGGTATGGTACAGGTTCTTCGCAATTGACAAGCATAGCAATGCAGCCAAGTTTGATACCTTGGAATATACTTTTGCACTGGCTGAAGGAGTCAGGCAGCAGTCGGTGGATGCAATAATAGTCGGGGCAGATGTGTACGATGTCAAGACAGATACCCCTATGGGCAAGATAGTGGGTAAGGAAGTGATCCCTGCGGTAGAGCAGCTTACAAAAGCAGATGGGACTGTAGTATGGGCAGAAAAACCCGGCAGGTTCAATGTACATGTGAAAGTGCAGGTCCCTGGGATCGAAACGGCATACGGCTTCCGGGCAAACGGCAGGCTGGATATCAACAGGGAACAGCAGCAGGTGCTGGACACACAGCTGATAGTGATGGAAACAAAGATAGTGGATGTAAAGAATCTTAGCAAGGCTCAGTGAATCAAAAAGTGGAAAGCAAAAGCTCCTTCGCTCCGCTCAGGATGACGCTCAACTGTCATCCTGAGTGAAGCGAAGGAGCTTATTTTTCAAGCAGCTTTATTGCCAACTGGGCATTCAGAAAGGCTTTCTGCCGCAGTAATGGATTGCCTTCCTCCAGCTTGCGTGATATTTCCGATCTGCTATTCCAGACTTCATCAATAAGCTTTTTCAGACTTTCCAGCTTCAGCTCCGAGACATTGCCGGCAGAGGGCTGATCCACGTATTCCAGAAAGCCCTGAACCTTCGGATCATATATCAGGCCTATCATAGGTATCGAGAGGCTGACGGAGTATATAAGTGCGTGAAGCCTCATTCCCAGCACCAGCTGCAGCTTTTTCATTATTCCCAGCAGCTTATCCACGCTGTACATATTGCTGAGTATAAAGGGCTTATGCTTCATTTTTGAGGCAATATCCTTTGCCACTGTGAGGTCTGAGGGAAAATGCAGCGGTATGAATACCGCCTTTGCATCGCAGTTTTCTTCTATATAATCGGCAGCCTGCGCTATAACACGGCTGTACTCCTCATAACCCGCCCACCTTCTTATGAAAAAGCCTATCAGCGGCTTATCTGTGTAGATGTTCTCTTCGGAAAGCAGTTTTTCTATTTCCTCAGGAGCCGCAGCATCAAGCCCCAGAGCAGGATCGGCAGTGACGATTATCTCGGGCTTTGTTACCCCCAGACTCTTCAATTCCTGACCGGAGGCTTCCTCCCGGAGCGTGATCATATCTACCAGGTTTATTATTTTTGAAGTGAAATAACGGTTGCGGCTTTTGTTTATAGGCCCCACGCCGTTTGCATACAGCATTACCTTAAGTCCGTTCAGCTTTGCAAGGTAAATGGTCGCGAGATAGTAAAACAAAGAACGGGTGCTTGTAATATCGGTTATAAGAGTTCCGCCGCCGTTTAAAAAAAGCTTTGTTTTCCTCATGGTGCCGATAACCTTGAATAGGTTGAAGCGGTCTATGGAGTCAACACCGTAGTTTTCGGCAGTATCCCTGGGATTCTTGGAAAGCACTACGATACGGATATCCTTTTTTATTTTTCTCAGGTCATTGATGATTGCGAGTAGTATGGCATCGTCACCGCTGTTGTTGAAGCCGTAATAACCTGATATCATAATGTCATACATAGGTTTTGTCCCCTTTAAGTACGTTGTACTATTCATTCTTCAATAGTTCCATATATACTTCGATATTATCCTGAACCATTCTTTTCACAGAATAGTTGTTCTCAACCACATGGCGGCCAAAATCGCCAAGCTCTTTTCTTTCTTCGGGTTTCATGCCGAAGACCCTGAGGATATCGTTTTTAAAGGTTTCGCTCTCCGCCCTGTCCCTGCCACGGCCTGAGAAGTTGGAACTGATCGCAGCATCCAGTGTGGAAGCATCCAGTATACCTATATAGCCTACATTTCCGGCAAGTATAAGAGGTTTTCCCGAGGATAGGGATTCCAGTGAAGAACGCCCGAAGCCTATAAAAAGGTCTGCCAGGGCATTGAATTTATTGATATCGGTACGGGAGCCGGTTACTATGACCGTATTGCTGCCTGTACCGGCATTTATTGTCCGAGCTTTTTCCTTCACCGAATCCAAAATATCCCCACTGCCTACCATCATCACCTTAAGGTTCTGTATGCTCTCTGCAAGCCCGGGGATTATTTCAAGAAGCTTGTTTATTATGTAGCTTCTGTCACTGTCAAATCTGCTTATATATACGATCTTCCTGTCTTGTGCAGTCAGACCAAACTCGGTCATAAGGCCGGAGCAATCAGTGTCAGGAGAAAACTTCTCAGTATCTACTCCGTTGATAGTGACCTTAATATCCTTGTCCTGTATCTTATAGTTCCCCAGAAGATATTTGCGGATGTCCTCACTGACGGCAACAGTTTTCTGACCCCAATTGGTTATGTATTTCAAGCCATAGCCGGTCTTCCAGGTTCCATGAGCTGTTGTCACAAAAGGAAAACCCATTTTTTTGTGAAGCATGCCGCATATGAAGCCGGGTATACGCGCATGGGCATGGACCAGATCTATATTATTGCTCCTTATTATGCTCTTCAGCAGATAATAGGCTTTTATCACGTTATGCGGCTTCTTATTGTCAAGGGGCACACGATATACCTTGATATTGTTTTTTATCAGCTCTGCTTCATACACGCCGCCTACGGATGCCACAACAACGTTGAAGCCTTCCCTGGAAAGCCCCTTGGCAAGCTCTACTATATGGGTTTCAGCGCCGCCTATATCAAGGCGCATGGTAGTAATGAGAATATTGTACTTATGCATGTTGTGCCTCCGAATAAATATCTTTTTTGCACTATTATTTTATTGCCATATATTATATTATTATTCAGACCATTGGCATTGAAAGCCTTTAGTCTTCTTCGATCCTTCTTATTTTGGCTCCCAGGTTGATAAGCTTTTCCTCAAGTCTTTCATAGCCTCTCTCAATATAGCTGATGTTGCTTATGATTGTTTTGCCTTCCGCTGTAAGGCCGGCAACCACCATTGCAGCTCCTGCCCTGAGGTCGGTGGCATAAACGGGAGCCCCTGAAAGCTTTGGTACACCTTCTATTACGGCAACCCTTCCCTCAATCTTTATCTTTGCTCCCATTCTTTTCAACTCGTCAAAATATTTGAACCTGGACTCAAATATGCTTTCGGTTACGATGGCGGTGCCTTCTGAAACGGAAAGCAGGACGCTCATGGGCTGTTGCATATCCGTAGGAAAGCCTGGATAGGGCATGGTCTTTATATTTACTGCCTTTGGCCTCCCTGTAGCCCGTACCCTTATGGAATCCTCATATTCCGTCACCTCGGCTCCGGTTTCCCTGAGCTTTGCGGATACCGAGTCCAGATGTGTGGGGATTATGTTCTTGAGCAGTATGTCCCCTCTTGTTGCAGCAGCTGCTATCATATATGTCCCGGCTTCCATCTGGTCGGGTATGACGCTGTGCTCACAGCCTCCAAGGGAATCCACTCCCTTTATTTTTATTGTATCTGTGCCTGCACCTATTATGTTGGCTCCCAATGCATTGAGAAAAGTCGCAGTATCTACTATGTACGGTTCCTTTGCCGCATTTTCTATGGTAGTGACACCCTTTGCCATACATGCTGCCAGCATGATATTGATGGTTGCACCCACACTGACAACATCCATGTATATCTTGGTGCCTACAAGCTCGTCGGCCTTTGCCTTGATCAGCCCATGGGATATCTTTATCTTGGCTCCGAGAGCCTCCAGGCCTTTGAGATGAAGATCGATGGGACGAACCCCTATCTCGCAGCCCCCCGGAAAGGGAACCTCAGCCTTTTTAAATCTTCCCAGCAGTGCACCCAGGAAATAGTATGAAGCTCTCATGCGCTTCGCCAGGTCCAGGTCTATTTTGTGGGTATTGATCCCCGTTGCATCTACACATATCTTGTCATTGTCCAGTATCTGTATCTTACCGCCCATCTGTATCAGCATATCTCTCAGATAAGTAACATCCTTCACCATAGGAAGGTTCTTTATTGTACAGGGCGCACCTGCCAGTATAGTGGCAGGCAGTATGGCTACCGCTGCATTCTTGGCACCGCTTATGCTGACCTCGCCGGAAAGCCTGTGGGAACCTTCTATCAATATTTTTTCCAATATATTCGACCCCTTACGTATAAATTAATATAATCATGCCTTATGGCTGTATTTATTGCTGAGACTTCTAATTCTATCAAATAACGACAAAAACCGCATGTATGTATCAATACACATTATAGCATTTATTTACTTAATTTGTAACCTTCAGTTTTATGATATAATGTATGCGCGTAGGCGCATACATTATATTTTTATTTAGTGCCCGTGCGATTTTTTGCTCCGCAAAACGCACATGGGCGGATATCATAAATCCTTACGAATTTATGATATAATGATAAGGAATATACCATTTAGGGGTTAACTGTTCACAGAAGATACAGCTGCGGCTGTGTCGCACAATTTTGTATAGAGGATTGGTGCTGTATGAGAGAAACGGTTGAAATAGTCGGAGTCAATATCGACAATGTAAATATGGATGAAGCTGCAGGGATGCTGGCGGAATACCTTGAGATCGATGACTGCAGCATGGTTTTCACACCAAACAGTGAGATACTGCTGGAAGCGGTGAAAAACAGGGAGCTTGAAACGGCGCTTAACAGCGGGCAGCTTGTTGTTCCTGACGGTATAGGTGTTGTTATTGCTTCAAAGTTCTACGGTACACCTGTAAAGGAAAGGGTCGCCGGCTTTGATCTGATGCTGCGCCTTATGGAAACAGCCGGCTCCATGGGCAAAAGCGTATATCTCCTTGGAGGGAAGCCTGGGATAGCCGAAGAGGCCGCATTAAAGCTTACCGAGAAGTATGAAGGCCTAAGGATTGCAGGGGCCAGGGACGGATACTTCGGGACTGATGAAGAAAAAAATATTATAAATGAGATAAATGCCAGCAACGCGGATATCCTTCTGGCGGCTCTGGGTGCTCCAAAACAGGAAAAATTCATCTACAACAACAGGAGTGCCTTGAAGGTGAGGATAGCCATGGGTGTAGGGGGAAGCTTTGATGTTATTGCGGGAAAGGTAAAAAGGGCGCCGGAGTTTTACCGTAAGGCGGGCCTTGAGTGGTTCTACAGGCTCATGAAGGAGCCTTGGAGGTTCGGTAGGATGATGAAGCTTCCCAAGTTCATAGCACTGGCGTTTTTTGACGCCAGGTTCAGATAACGGTAAAGCACAAGGATTTGTGGGATAATATAGCATTGGAGGATAAATATATAATATAATATTATTGATCGTTCCAATTACACATCATGATTGAGAGGAGATTGTCCATGGGTAAATATAGAGAATTGGCTCCGGAAGAATTGATCAACAAAGTGGACTATTCGGAATTTGATTTTGAGACCACGGCAGAGCTGGATCCTTTGGATGGTATAATCGGACAGGGAAGGGCAGCGGCAGCAATGGAATTTGGACTTGCAATCAAAAGAGCCAGTTATAACATATATGTTTCAGGAATAACAGGCACCGGAAGAAGCAGTTATACAAAATCCATAATAAGCAGGATAGCTGCCAATGAAAAGGTTCCCGATGACTGGTGCTACGTGTATAATTTCAAAAACCCTGACAAGCCCTTGGGGATCAATCTTCCCGCAGGTATGGGCTTCAGGCTGCAGAAGGATATGAAAAAGCTCATAAAGGAGCTTAAGGTGAAGATCCCCAAGGCATATGAGGGAGAAGACTATGAAAAGCAGAAGAACGAAATAGTTCAGGAATATCAAGGTAAAAGCTCTGAGCAGATGGAGGGCTTCAATCTATTCGCCAAGGAGCAGGGCTTCATGCTTAAGAAGACAGAGCAGGGGCTTATGACCATACCTCTTGTAGAGGGAAAGCCGATAGAGGATAAGGATTATATGAGTATGAGCCTCGAGGAAAGAAAGAAGATCGAGGACGGCTCTTTTATCGTCCAGGGAAAGCTGATGGAGACGATGAAGCGTATAAAGGACATCGAGAAGGCTACCAGGGACAAGATGGAGCAGCTGGAGGTGAAGATAGCGCTTATAGCTGTTGAGCAGCCCATGATGGAACTGAAGGAGAAGTATGGGCAATTCAGGAATGTACTTGATTATCTCCATGCGGTCCAGAAAGATATAATCCACAATATAGAGGATTTCCGGAATCTGGAGGCCCACGGCGCCGACCAGCTGGATCTGGTCGATAGGATACGGGATAAGGACTTTACGATAAAATATCAGGTGAACCTTCTGGTGGACAACAGGGAGCTAAAGGGCGCCCCTGTGATACTGGAGTCCAACCCAAAGTATTACAATCTACTGGGCAAGATCGAATATGAAAGCAATATGGGAGTGGTAACCACAGATTTCACCAAGATCAAGGCCGGCTCCATACATCAGGCCAACGGTGGATATATTATAATCAACATGTCTGATATTGCCAGGAATCCGGAAAGCTGGGAAGGGATAAAAAGAGCCATCAAGACCGGAAGCATAACCATTGAGAATATATTCTCCTCGGCAGGCATTATTTCGGGCGGCATAAAGCCCGAACCGATACCGTTGAATTTAAAGGTCATCCTCATAGGCAGCTCATACTTATACCAGACTTTATACACATACGATGAGGATTTCAGGAAGCTTTTCAAGATAAAGGCTGATTTTGATATAGATATGAACAGTGATGAGGATAACTGCATGAAGTACGCCAGGTTCATCAGCTCACACTGTGCCAACAAAGGGCTGAGAAGCTTTGACAAATCTGCGGTGGCTGCTGTGATAGAGCACAGCAGAAGACTGGCCGAGCACAAAAACAAGCTTTCCACCAGGTTTAACGATATTGTGGAAATACTTTATGAGGCTGATGCCTGGGCAGGTATAGAGGGTGCGGAGACAGTCTCCCGTTCTCATGTAAAGAAGGCTATAGAGCAGAAGAGCTATCGGTCCAACAGGATAGAGGAAAAGCTGCAGGAGCTTATTGATACGGGAGTGGTGCTCATCACCACCGAAGATAAGGTGGTAGGGCAGGTGAATGGCCTCGCAGTAATGGATTTTGGGGATTATACCTTTGGTAAGCCCAGCAGGATAACCGTTGTGACCTTTGCCGGTGAAAAAGGCATAGTGAATATTGAACGCGAGGTTGAGATGAGCGGCAGCATACATGACAAGGGTGTGCTGATACTTACAGGGTACCTGGGCGATAAATTTGCGCAGGAGTTCCCTCTTACCATATCCGCCAGCATATGCTTCGAGCAGCTCTATGACGGTATTGAAGGGGACAGTGCCTCAAGCACGGAGCTGTATGGCCTGCTGTCAAGCCTGGCGGAGGTTCCCATAAAGCAGTATATTGCAGTTACAGGTTCGGTGAACCAAAAGGGAGAGATACAGCCTATAGGCGGAGTGAACGAGAAGATAGAGGGCTTCTTCCAGACCTGCAAGGCCAGAGGCCTTAAGGGAGATGAAGGTGTAATGATACCCTGGCAGAATGTTGTGAATCTGATGCTCAAGGATGAAGTTGTCGAGGCTGTCAGAGATGGAAAATTCCACATTTATCCGGTAAAGAGCATAGATGAGGGTATAGAAATACTTACCGATGTACCGGCAGGCACAAGGGATGAGTCGGGCTGCTATGCCGAAAATACCATCTATTACCTTGTGCAGCAGAAGATAGAGAAGTTTGCCAGGATCGCCGAAGAATTCGAGGAGCCTGAGCAGGAGCATAAGGCAGAACACAAACCGGAGCATAAATAAATATTGTTTCATAAACAGGAGTGATCAGATTGCCGATGGTATATGCCCACAGAGGGGCTTCCGGCTATGCGCCGGAAAATACCATGGCTGCATTCAGAAAGGCCGTTGAGCTGGGCAGCTGTGGTATAGAGTGTGACATTCAGCTGACAAGGGATGGACGGCTTGTTATATGCCATGATGAGACCCTGGAGAGGACCACCGACGGTAAGGGTTTCATCAAGGACTACAGCTATTCGGAGCTTATGGAGCTGGATGCAGGGAGCTGGTTCGACGACCGCTTCAGAAATGAGAGAATACCTGAGCTGTCTCAGCTGCTCAGGTTGGTGAGGGACAACCACCTGCTGCTGAATATCGAGATAAAGAGCGGTATAGTGCTCTATCCCGGTATAGAGGAAAAGGTCATCGCCCAGGTTAAGGAGTTCGGGCTGCAGGACAGCGTGTTAATATCTTCCTTCAATCATTACTCGGTAAAGAAATGCAGGGATATTGCTCCTGACATTAAAACTGGAATATTATATATGGAAGGGCTTTATGAACCGTGGAACTATATGAAGGTGCTGGATTGCCAATGCGCCCATCCCTTCTATATGGCCCTTGCTCCTGAAATTGCCCGGGAGCTTAAAGACAGGGGCTACCAGATAAATGTATTTACGGTCAATGACCCGCAGGAAGCGGTGAGGCTTGCTAAAAAGGGAGTCGACGGAATAATAACCAATTACCCGGACAGGATATTGCAGGTATTGAATAAGATTTAGGGGGAGTGTTCAGGTTGAATGAAAAAAGACTTGATTATGTTAGCACATTCCTGTTGGGACTGGGTTTTTTCTGCATAAGCATTACCTGGTCCCTCTATAATTCCTTTGTGCCGGTGTTTTTAAGCAAATACATAGAGAGTGCCTTTATAATAGGGATAATAATGACCTTCGACAACATAGCTGCAATAACGCTTCAACCCTTTTTCGGAGCATTGAGCGACAGGACCAATACCCGACATGGAAGGAGAATGCCGTTCCTGCTTGTAGGCATACCTGTATCGGCAGCATTTTTTTCCATTATCCCTTATGAGTTCAGTCTGGCCAGCCTTATAGCCATAGTAATGTGCTTCAATATTTCAATGAGTGTATACAGGGCTCCTACGGTGGCGCTTATGCCGGACCTGACCCCGTCTCCGCTGAGGAGCAAGGCCAACGGGATAATCAATTTCATGGGAGGCTTCGGGGCACTGCTGGCTTACTTCGTAGGTTCCAAGATATATGATCATGACAAGCACCTGCCCTTTCTTGGGACATCCATCCTGATGCTGCTTGCGGTAATTATCCTTTACAAGGCAATAAAGGAACCGCCTGTTCCGGCAGAGGAAAGCAAAGACGGTACGGGGCTCATGGCAGCCTTCAGGGGGATAATTGCCGATACGGACAGGAGCGCATTGTATCTCTTGTTTGCGATCTTCTTCTGGTTCGTTGGCTACCAGGGGGTTGAAACACTTTTTACGCTGTATGGTGTCAAGTATCTTGGCATAAAGGAAAGTACGGCAGCCCTTACCCTGGGCTTTTTCTCCTTCTCCTTCCTGGTTTTTGCGATACCCAGCGGTTTTCTGGCAACCAGGATAGGCAGGAAGCGGACAATAAAAGCAGGGCTTATGGGGCTCATGGCAGTATTTGTACTCATTCTTTTCTCGAGAAATATAACGGTGATCAGGGTCTTAATGCTCGCAGGAGGAATGTTCTGGGCATTTGTAAATATCAACTCCTACCCCATGGTGGTTGAGATGACCACAGACGATAAGATCGGTGCCTATACGGGGATCCTTGGGCCGCCGTTGTTTGGGAGGGTCATAGACCTTGTGGGCTACGGAGTGCTTTTCATAATGGCATTATGCTTCCTGCTGCTGGCATTTATATGCATCACCAATGTTAAAAAGGGAGAATATAAAGTTACCGGCAGTGGAGAATAAAGCCCTATGACAGGTTAATTTCATTTAATACATGAAACTGATAAATTTTTATATACGGAGGTAGAAATAATGAGAGAGAGCATTATAAGAGACATATCAAAGGCAGGATCAGGGCACAAGAAAATTGAATGGGTAAAAGGCTATATGCCCGTGCTTTCGGCCATCGAGAAGGAATTCATAAAGGAACAGCCCTTTAAAGGAAAGAAACTGGTCATGTCCATACACCTTGAGGCAAAAACCGCATATCTCGCAAAGGTGCTTAAGGCAGGCGGAGCCGAGGTTGCCGTAACAGGCAGTAATCCGCTTTCCACCCAGGACGATGTTGCGGCAGCACTGGTAGAGGACGGAATCAGCGTATATGCATGGTATAATTCCACAGAGGAGGAGTATAATCAGCATCTGAACGCGGCTCTTGATCTGGGGCCCGACATACTTATAGATGACGGTGGAGACCTGGTACATCTCCTCCACGGGGAGAGGCAGGAGCTGCTGCCGAATCTGATCGGAGGAAGCGAGGAAACCACTACAGGGGTATTGAGGCTTAGAGCCAGAGAAAGAGAGGGACTTCTCAAGTTCCCCATGATTTCGGTAAATGATGCATACTGCAAGTATCTCTTTGACAACAGATACGGCACAGGACAGTCAGTATGGGATGGTATAATGAGGACCACCAACCTTATAGTTGCAGGCAAGAATGTAGTCGTTGCAGGCTATGGCTGGTGCGGCAAGGGTGTGGCAATGAAGGCCAAGGGACTTGGAGCCAATGTAATAGTGTGTGAGGTGGACCCCATAAAGGCCATTGAAGCTTATATGGACGGCTTCAGGGTCATGTCCATGGATGAGGCTGCCTCCTTGGGTGATTTCTTTGTAACGGTCACCGGCTGTGAGAAGGTCATAACAGGAAAGCACTATAAGGTCATGAAGGATGGTGCGGTCCTCTCCAACGCCGGGCACTTCGATGTGGAGATATGGAAGCCGGAGCTGGAAGCGCAGAGCAAGGAAATGAGGGTAATGAGGAACAACATCATGGGTTATGTCATGGAAGACGGCAGGATAATAAACCTGATCGGAGAGGGAAGGCTTGTAAACCTTGCTGCAGGAGACGGACATCCCGCAGAGATAATGGATATGAGCTTTGCCGTACAGGCCCTTTGTGCCAGGTATGTGAATGAAAGCAAGGGGAAGCTGGAGAACAAGGTATATGAGGTACCGGCGGAAATAGACAGAAAAGTAGCCGATATGAAGCTGGCAGCTATGGGAATAAAGATAGACAGCCTTACCGAGGAGCAGCAGGAATATCTGAGAGGCTGGGGAGAATAGCACATGGACATATTGCTGAAGAATGCGCAGATAGTAACACTTAATGACAGTAATGAAGTAATTGCCGAAGGAAGTATTGGAATAAGAGGCAATATGATAGATTATATCGGCGCCTGTGACAGAAATCAGGAGGCGGTCTACTCCAAGGTCATCGACTGCAAGGGCAGGACTGTCATGCCTGGCTTTGTCAATGCCCACAACCATCTTGGAATGACGATGTTCAGGAATTATGCCGATGACCTGAAGCTTATGGATTGGCTGTTCAACAAGATATTCCCCCTGGAAGACAAGCTTACGGATGAAGCGGTGTATTGGGCAAGCCTTCTGGCAATGGTTGAGATGATCAAGAGCGGAACAACGACTTTTTCAGATATGTATTTCTTCATGGATAGCACTGCAAGGGCAGCTTCGGAATCGGGCATGAGAGCTGCTCTTTCCAGAGGCCTGCAGGGAGAGTCGGGCGAAGAGGAGCTTGACAACAGGCTGCGGGAAAACCTGGAGCTCTATGAAAGCTTTCACAACAGCTGCAATGGCCGTATAAAGGTCATGCTGGGGCCCCACTCGGTATATACCTGCTCAGAGGCATATCTGAGGAAGGTTGCGGCCAAGTCCCGTGAAAGGGGAATACCGCTGCAGATACATCTTTCGGAGACAAAGGATGAGGTAAGGGGCTGTGTTGAGAAACACGGAGCCTCACCGGTAAGATATCTTGAGAGGCTTGGGCTTCTTGGACCTGGGAATCTGGCGGCCCATTGCGTGGTTGTGGATGATGAGGATATTGATATATTGGCGGCAAGCGGAATGAATGTGGTGCACAATCCCGGAAGCAACCTGAAGCTTGCCAGCGGTATAGCCCCTGTGGTAAAGCTGCAGGGGAAGGGGATAAATGTATGCCTTGGTACAGACGGAGCCTCAAGCAACAACAACCTTGACATGCTTGAGGAACTGAGGACTGCAACTTATCTTCAGAAGGTCCACACTGATGACCCCACGGCGCTGCCGGTGGATCAGGTACTGAGAATGGCCACCCGCAATGGGGCAAGGGCTCTGGGCTTTTCAAATATGGGAAGTCTTGCGGTGGGAAATGTTGCCGACCTTATAGTACTGAACACAGGAAAGGCACATTACTACCCAAAATACAATATAAGCTCCTCTCTTGTATACTCCGGAAATTCAGCAGATGTGGAGACCGTAATAATTGACGGAAGTGTCGTTATGGAGGGGGGACATCTAATGACCCTGGACGAGGAAAGGATATTATACAAGGCCCAGAAGTGGGCTATGCGGCTGACAGGACAATAGTATCCGGGGTATTGACAATTAAAAGCGTATATGTCATGTTATAAAAATAATCAAAACATAAGAAAGGCGGCTTGCCATGATAAACAACACTGAAAAATACAAGGAATTAGCGGATCTGCTCTATCCGGATACCGAAAGAGCCCCGCAATACTATGAGCTGCTGTACCCAAAAAGAAACCTTCCTGATGGAGCAAAGGTTACCAGATTTGCCCCAAGTCCCACAGGCTTTGTACATATGGGCAGCCTTTATGCCTCTCTTGTATCTGAGAGATTGGCACACCAGAGCAACGGGGTGTTCTTTCTCAGGGTGGAGGATACCGATAAGAAGCGTGAGGTAGAAGGCGGAGTCGGCAACATAGTAAGAGCCCTCTCCAGCTTCGGTATCAATTTCGACGAGGGTGTCACAGATGTCGATGATGAAAAGGGAGCCTACGGCCCATACAAGCAGAGTGAAAGGATGGGCATATACAAGGTATTTGCAAAGCTGCTGGTGGAAAAGGGTATGGCATATCCATGCTTCTGTTCTGAGGAGGAACTGGGCAGGATAAGGGCCCACCAGGAGGAGAACAAACTAAATATAGGCTATTACGGAGAGTATGCGGTGCACAGGAATTTCACACTGGAGCAGGTAAAGGAAGAGCTTTCAAAGGAAAAATCCTTTGTACTGCGTTTAAAGACTCCAAACAATCCGGACAGCAGAATCATATTCAAGGACCTCATAAAAGGCGATGTGGAAATGCCGGAAAATAACCAGGATATAGTGCTTATAAAGTCTGACGGACTTCCTACCTACCATTTTGCACACGTTGTGGATGACCACCTTATGAGGACTACCCATGTAATAAGAGGCGATGAGTGGCTTCCTTCGGCTCCGCTGCACGTGCAGCTTTTTGAAATGTTTGAATGGGAGAAGCCGGAATTTGCTCATATCTCTCCGGTAATGAAGATAGAAGGCAGCTCCAAGAGAAAGCTGAGCACGAGGAAGGACCCGGAGGCTGATGTAAGCTTCTACCATGAGCAGGGTTATCCGGATGCTTCTGTAATTGATTACCTTGTAAACCTTATAAACTCCAATTTTGAGGATTGGAGAAGGGAGAACCCTACGGAGCCAAACACAAACTTCAAGATCGAGCTGGAACGAATGAGCGTAAGCGGGGCCATGTTCGACATAGTGAAGCTTACGGATATGAGCAAGGATATCATTGCCCTCATGTCGGCAGAGGAGGTATACGACGGCTGTCTCAAGTGGGCACAGGAATACGACCCTGAATTCGGGAAGCTTCTGAGCCGCGATGAGAGATATGCAAAGAGCATATTCAATATAGACAGGAACATTGAAAAGCCCAGGAAGGATTTTGCAAAATGGTCTGATGTGAAGTCCTTTGTATTCTTCTTCTTTGATGAGCTTTTCGTGCAGGATGTGGAAGGCGGCTACAATTTCCCTGATGGAATGGCAAGGGAAGAGGCTGCAAGGCTTATCGACGAGTATGCAAAGGTGTATGTGCATACCGATGACAAGGACATGTGGTTCGGCAGGGTAAAAGAATTCTGTGAGGCCATGGGCTATTCAAAGGATGTAAAGACCTTCAAGAAAAATCCTGGAGTCTATAAAGGCCATATAGGCGATGTTACCGGAGCTATCAGGGTTGCTGTGACAAACAGGAAGAATACTCCGGATCTTTATGAGATAATGCAGGTCATCGGTGAGGAGAAGGTACTGGAGAGATTTGAAAAGGTCAGGAATATATAGATCGAATAGATAAAGAATGCGAAATAAGGGTTGCGGGTTACGCGTTTCGAGTTGCGCGTGGAACGGTTAGGGACGGGCTTCGAAGCCTTGCCTGAATACGCGAAACACGAAACGTGACCCCACAGCAGCGACCCTACGCTTGCATCGCGCAACGGAAAAATGCGACTATGTCGCATTTTTCTGCTATTGTGCGACGATCACTTGTTTTTACCCTATGGAAACCTTTTCCCGATAGTGTATAATATTGTATAATAAAAAATGTTACCACAAATGCGGGAGTGATATTTTTGAAAATTCCGGTTTATCAGGTTGATGCCTTTACCAGTAAGGCCTGCAAAGGCAATCCTGCTGCGGTGAGCATAGTTGACAGAGAACTGACCGACAAGGTCATGCAGGATATTGCTGCGGAAATGAACCTTTCAGAGACGACCTTTATCAGAGCCCTTGAGGAAGAAGGGCCGGGGGGAGCCGCACATTATTTCATAAGATGGTTTACACCGAAAACGGAGGTGCCCTTATGCGGACACGCGACTCTTGCGGCAGCAAAGGTCATATTTGACTGTCTGGGTTTTTCCGGTGAAAGGATACTGTTTGAATCCTTAGGAGGAAAGCTTGAGAGCAAAAGGTGTGACGAGGGCTTCAGCCTGGATTTTCCTGCAGACAAGCCAGTAGAACCGGGACCGTCGGCTGATATCATCGATGCTATGGGGATAAGACGATATAAGGATGTTTTTTATGGTAGCAATACCAACAAGCTGGTGATCCGTCTCCACAGCAGCAGGGAGGTAAGGGAGCTGAGTCCTGATTTTGCAAGGATGAAGGCTGTGAGGGCCTGCTTCCCCATAAAAGGCGTTGGAGTTACTGCGGAGGGGGAGGAAGGTCACGACATAATTTCCAGGTATTTTAACCCATGGGCAGGAGTAGACGAGGATCCCGTAACAGGATCGGTGCATACGGTGCTTGCGCCCTACTGGTCCTCGGTATTGGGAAAAAAGGAACTTGTGGCGCTTCAGGCATCCGAGAGGGGAGGACAGCTCCTTATAAGGCTTATGGACAGGGGCCGACTGGAATTCATAGGTGATGCCGTTGTGGTGCTCCAGGGCGAAATATTACTATAGGAAGGGGCGTAGACTGTGGGCAACGTTATAATGGAAATGGAAGGACTGTTGTTCTGTCATACCAGATTGGAGTATATGGACCTGATAGTTTCAATAGAGAAGGCCAATGAAGAATTTGTATTTGTGTGGCCAAGAGAGAGGCATATCGAGGCTATAGAAAGACTGGATGAAATGCATATATCCATCGTAAATGCAGGCACCAGGGAGCTGGTGGGATATATAATACTTGCGGGAATAGGCGGCGAAGACAATTCATTGGAATTCAGGCGCATGGTAATAGCCGATAAGGGTAAGGGCTATGGGACCATAAGCACCAGGTTCATAAAGAAATACTGCTTCGAGGAGCTCAAATACCATAGGCTGTGGCTGGATGCATATACCGACAACAGAAAGGCAATAGCCCTTTATATAAAAGAAGGCTTCACACAGGAGGGACTGTTGAGGGATTGCAAGAGGTCCGAGAATGGGTACAGATCTATGGTGATAATGTCCATGCTGGAAGATGAATACAAGGGCTAGCGACTTTTATACGGTTTACTGTTACGTATAGGGCTGCAGGCCCTTTATTTTTTTGCCAAAAGCTGTTATAATAAAATCGAACATGTGTTCGCATAATATTTTGAATGCATTGAAATCTTTAGGCTGGGGGGTGATGACACAATGAGTAAAGAGAGCTTGAGACGAACCATAATGCATATAGATGTGAACTCGGCATTTTTATCCTGGCAGGCAGTTTATAATCTTCAAAAGGGAGAGACTCTGGACCTCAGGGATATACCGTCGGCGGTGGGAGGGTCCCAGGCTGACAGGAGAGGTATAATCCTGGCCAAAAGCACACCCGCAAAGAAGTTCGGCGTGACGACCGGGGAGGTGATCTGGCAGGCAAGGCAAAAATGCCCGGAGCTTGTAGTGGTGCCGCCCAATTATGACCTTTACATGAAATGCAGCAATGTGCTGTATGAGCTGATGAAGGAGTATTCCCCAAAGCTCCAGCGGTTTTCAATAGATGAAATGTTCCTGGATTATACAGGCATGGAGCCCCACTTTGGGGATGCCGTCAAGGCGGCGCACCTTATAAAGGACAGGATCAAGAGAGAGCTGGGCTTCACGGTGAATATAGGAATAGGGGAAAACAAGCTTACTGCAAAGGTAGCCGGGGATCTTAAAAAGCCCGATATGGTCCATACCCTGTTTCCACATGAGCTGGAGGCAAAAATGTGGCCGCTGCCGGTGGGGGACCTGTTTATGGTCGGGCGCCAGACCAGGAAGAAGCTTGTGGAAATGAACATAAACACCATAGGGGACCTGGCAAAAACCGACAGGAAGTTCCTGTGCGGCAGGCTCAAGTCCTTCGGAAATGTTATATGGTGCTATGCCAACGGCATTGACGAATCTCCGGTACAGTCGGGCTATTATCTCCAGATGAAGGGGATAGGCAACAGCACTACCATAAAATTCGACGTGACGGAGCCTGATACGGCATACAAGGTACTGCTGTCCCTTACCGAATCGGTTGCGCTCAGACTGAGGGCAGCCAGATCCTGCTGCAGAGTGGTGTCGGTGGAGATAAGGACGGCAGGCTTGGATTCCTACTCCCATCAGAGGAAGCTTATGTCCCACACCAATATAACCATGGAGATATTTGAGACCGTGAGGGAGCTGTTCAACGAATGCTGGAAGAACGAGAAGATAAGGCATCTGGGCGTGCGGGTGACTGATCTTTGCAGTGACGAGTTCATGCAGGGGTCTATTTTTGACAGGCAGTGCAAGGACAAGAAGCAGGCGCTGGACGGAGCCATGGATGTGCTGCGGGGCAGGTACGGCAATGCTTCGGTAATGAGGGCGATATTCGCCGACGGGGAGTTCTCGCCTATGTCGGGAGGTTCTGGAGCGGAGGATTATCCTGTGATGTCATCGATTCTCTAGGCGCAGGTAACCGGATATCAGTCTTCGAAGGTCTTGCTGAGTACGCGTAACGCGCAACGCGAAACCTGTAACGATCATATCTTATATATGAACCATCTGGAGGTATCAATTTCAAATCTCAGCTCAAAGGGCTTGACCTGGTTGCCGATCTGTGTCTGACAGGTGAATTTCATCATCCTGTTGCCGGCAAACCTGTCAAGCTCTCTTTTTGTTATCCTGTCCACTTTGACTGTGACCAGCTCCTCCGAATCGTCAAGGTACCTGAACTTTATGGGGACAGGGGTCCCCTCCAGGTCAAAGAGGACTATAGCTTCAATAGGTTTTCTTAGAGTTTTCATTATCATACACCCCGTATCTATTAGTGGATAGTAATGCAGCGAATTAGGACTATCGCAGATAAGAGGAAGAATGCGACACAAGGGTTGCGGGTTACGCGTTTCGAGTTGCGCGTGGAACGGT
>CAZNMO010000004.1:0-1572 GCA_964574195.1 uncultured Clostridiaceae bacterium
AGCCGCACAAAAGGTAATAATCAAGCAAATGCGTGTAGCTCAGGAAATAGCAGGCCTTTTAGGAGAGACCACTGCCGAGACCAAGGTCATATTGACTAAGCTCAAGGAAATAGTTGTAGGTGAAGCTGGTGAAATGGAATGAGTTCATTTATTGATGTGGCATACAATAGTTTAAACAAGTACGGTGAGGAGCTATGCGGCGACAAGGTGGAGATAGTACGTACCGACGACAGCGTGATAATCGTTCTGTCCGACGGTCTCGGAAGCGGTGTAAAAGCAAACATCCTGGCCACTCTCACCTGCAAGATAGCTGCGACCATGTTAAAGGAAGGCGTAAGCATACTTGAAACCGTCGACACCATCATGCAGACCCTGCCGGTATGCAGCGTGCGGAAGCTGGCATACTCAACCTTTACCATAATAAAGATACATGAGGATGGTCAGGTATATGTGGCCGAATATGACAATCCACCGGTATTTTTTCTGCATAAGGGCAAGGAAAAACCTCAGATACAATACAGCGCCATCCAGATAAACGACCGGGTCGTAAAGGAAAGCTCCTTTGTCCTTGGAGAGGGTGAAGCCCTCACAGTTGTCAGTGATGGTGTCATCCATGCAGGCGTAGGGGGAATCCTGAATCTGGGCTGGCAATGGGATAATGTTGATGAATATCTTGAACGGCAGGGCAAGCAGGAGAAATGTGCGGCCAACATATCCAAAAGCCTTATAGATGCATGCCGAAGCCTTTATGCAGGGAAGGCAGGAGATGATACCACTGTAGTTACCGTGAAGCTCCGGCATTCCGAAGAGGTTGACCTTTTTACCGGACCTCCTGTGGATCCCCAGGATGACAGTTGGGTCATCGGAAAGCTGAAAAGAGCCATAGGCAAAAAGGTGGTATGCGGCGGAACAGCCGCCAGTATCGCAGCCAGGGAACTGGATGAGGAGATCATAACCAACCTCGATTTCTTCGACCCTGATGTTCCTCCCACCGCATGTATAAAAGGCATCGACCTGGTCACAGAGGGAGTCCTCACTCTGAGGAAGACGGCGGACAAGCTTAAGGCTTACTTGAGCAACGGCGGCCTGGATATGGCCGGCAGGCTTGACGGCCTGGACGGAGCTTCCAGACTGGCTAAGCTTCTGCTGGAGGATTGCACACATCTCAACCTGTGGGTAGGAAAGGCTGTGAATCCGGCTCACCAGAATCCGGATTTTCCCCTGGACCTGGGAATAAAGCTGAAAGTAATTGCTGAACTGGCAGAGCTTATGGATAAGCTAGGCAAAAAGGTTCAGCTGACATATATCTGATTAGTGGGGTAAACAAAATGAGAAAATTTGAAACTGATGTTCAACTGATAAAATACGAAGTACTCAGAGGCGTCGCTGAGCTTGCCCTGGAAGGCTCATTGCCGGAAAAGCTGCAGGAGCTTCCCGAAATATTGTCACCGGGTCCCAAACCAAGGATAAGGTGCTGCATACACAAGGAACGGGCTATCATGAAGCAGAGGATAAAGCTGGCGACCGGAGGCAACCCTGACAATCCCAATATTATTGAGGTAATGGATATTG
>CAZNMO010000004.1:1582-24434 GCA_964574195.1 uncultured Clostridiaceae bacterium
TGTGACGAGTGCCCTATTTACCGCTTTACCGTTACAGAAGCCTGTAGGGGCTGTCTTGCCCGCCGCTGCTCTGAGGTATGTCCGGTCGGAGCCATACAGCATGTAGGCGGCAGGGCATACATAAACCCCAACAAATGTGTTGAGTGTGGAAAATGCAAGGCTGTATGTCCTTATAATGCGATCTCCGACGTTATGCGGCCTTGCAAAAAGGCCTGCCCTACCCATGCACTGAGCTTCGATGATGATAAAAAGGCGATAATAGACTATAATAAATGTATTCAATGCGGAGCCTGCGCATATCAATGCCCCTTCGGCGCTATTGCAGACAAGTCCTATATAGTAAACGTCACAGAAAAGCTGAAGGCGGCAAAAACAGATAACAGCGTCAGGCTGTATGCAATAATTGCACCTTCTATTGCAGGACAGTTTTCCGGAGTGACCATAGGACAGGTAGTGACTGGGATCAAACAAATGGGCTTCAAGGATGTGGTCGAGGTGGCTCTGGGAGCAGATATGGCTGCCCTCCATGAAACCAAGGAGCTTTCTCATATGGATGACAGCGTGAAATTTGCCACCAGTTCCTGCTGCCCTGCTTTTGTAAGCTACATTGAGAAGTTTTATCCCACCTTGGCGGGAAATGTTTCAGATACTGTATCTCCAATGATCGCAGTATCAAGGCTGATTAAGTCGGTGGATGAGAATGCCTGCATAGTATTCATCGGACCCTGCACGGCAAAAAAAGCGGAGATCATGAGAGCTGAACTGAAGGGCAGCACAGAATATGTGATCACCTTTGAAGAGCTATGCGCCATGCTGGATGCCATGGGTATAGACCTGGAGACCTGTCAGGAGTCATTGTTCGACAATGCATCCTTCTATGGAAGGATATTTGCCCGGACCGGCGGACTGACGGAAGCTATAAAACATATTATAGATGCGGAAGGCTTTGAACTGGATTTCAGACCTGTGGTTTGTGACGGCATAGCCGAATGCGACAAAGCTTTAAAGCTGGCGAAGCTTAACCGCCTCAAGGATAATTTCATCGAGGGCATGGCCTGCGTCAACGGCTGTATAGGCGGCGCCGCCTCCCTATGCCATGGGCCCAAGGATAAAAACGAAGTGGATAGATACGCACAGCAGGCGGTGGAAAAGGATATCGGCAGCTCCCTGCAGGTCTTTGATATGGATAACATAGATCTGAGCCGCAAGAAGCGATAAGCAAAAGATCCTTCGCTCCGCTCAGGATGACACTTACCTGTCATCCTGAGTGAAACGAAGGATCTTACTCTTTAATCTCTTTTCCAGTTTTTCAGCATTTCCCTGACCGACCGGCTCATTTCCCTGGAAAAGTTGCTGGCAAACTTCCTAATGTACATGTGTTGTCCATAGTTTTCTGCTCCATTGATGCTTTTCTTTTCACCAAACAGCTTTTCATCGGAGCTTTTGAACATGTCATCGAACTCTTCCTTGCTGAGTCTTCTGTATTTATCCTTGTACACTATATATTCCTGCTTGTATCTCTCCGGCTGCGGCCTCTGCTTCTGTTGCTCCGTCGGATATCCGAAGCAAACCAGTGCGATGGGGAATACATATTCCGTCAGGTCAAAAAGCTCCTTGTGTCTTTCATAGTTCTCCAATATATCCCCTATATAGCAGGTCCCCAAACCGAGGGCTTCCGCAGCAGTTACTGCTGTGTGGGCGGCAATCAGTGCATCGGAGCATGCCAGAAAAAGGTCTCCCTCCTCAGGTTTACGCATATCCTCGCCTTTTCGGCTGCATAGCTCCGGAACTCCGGAAGCTGTGAAGTAATCATTCCAGCGCTGGTAATCCGCCAGGAAAAGCAGCACATATGGCGCTTTGGCAATAAAGGGCTGATTGTCACAGGTAACTGCCAATACCTCTTTAGCCTCCTGGCTTTCAACCTCTATGATGGTGTAAAGCATCTGGTTACCGGCTGTCGGTGCCCTCATAGCAGCTTTTAAGACCGCAGCCTTCACCTCTTCCGGTATTGGTTTATCCTCGTAGGCCCTTACAGATTTTCTGCTCATCAGCGCTTCTATCATCTGGTTCATACCGACACTTCCTCCTTATTTATATCCTTTATCAAATGACTGTCATATATGCTTTTGCTTCTGTAATAAAAGAAGCATATCAGGAACCTGAAGACCAGGTCCACACACATTACTATCCATATTGCCACTATACTGTATTTGAACACATATGTCACAAGCAGCGCCAGCGGTACACGCACTCCCCACAGCCCTATTCCGGCCACTGCCATGGGTACCTTGGTAAATCCTGCGCCACGCATAGCTCCTGCCAGTACCCCTGTAGTGTTCTGGAAAAACTGTACCGATCCCATCAGCATCAGGTATATGGCACTGAGACGGATAATTTCATTGTTGTCCGTCAGCGCAGACATGAGCACCTTTGGAAAGCCTACCAGCACTATTACACACAATGCAGTAATACACCAGGCCCCCTTGAGTATCTGGCGAAGATACTGCCGTGCCAGCGTTTTGTCACGCGATCCCAGAGCCTGCCCTATCAGTGCGGTCGCCACCACTCCAAAGCCCGCAGCAGGGGTATAAGAGATGGATTCCGCCTGCAGCCCCAGCTGGTGTGCGGCAAAAGCAGTTTCTCCAAAGGTCAGGATAGCTCTGGTCAGTATGATCGCAGCAAGCTGCCAGAATATCGATTCCATCGAAGTAGGAAGCCCCAGCCTGTATACCTCTTTGATCTGCGCCTTATCCAGCTTCAGGTGCTCCCTGTCCAGGGAGCCCTTCAGCACTCCGTTGCCGCTGAAAAGGATGTAAAGCCCCAGCATCGCTGCCACGCCCTGCGAAGCAACAGCTGCCAAAGCAGCACCTCTTACGCCCATGGGGGTTGCCCCAAATCTTCCGAATATGAAAGCATACCCTACAAGTATATTGACTATATTCATCACTATGGTAATATACATGGGAGTCTTTGCATTGCCCATCCCCTGAAGCACTCCGCCGATTATAAGCATGATTGCCAGGAACGGCAGCCCAAAGGAGACAGTCTTTACGTATTCAGTAGCCAGCGCAAGCAGCTCCGGCTCGGGATCAAACACCATAAGCAGCCTTGAAGCCTGAGTGTATACCACTGCCTGAAGCAGCAGCACCAGTGCAATACCCGAGAGCAGTGTCTGTCTTATGACGTTCTTCATCCTGCATATTTCCCCTGCACCGAAATACTGTGCGACAAAGACAGTAGCCCCTATAGTGATACCCTTGAATAAGGCCCAGATGATCTGGGTGATCCTCATGCTTATTCCAAGGGCACTTATAGACAGAGCATCTATCCTGCCTATCATGCCCATGGTTATTATTCCCGCTATCATCTGAAGGACATTATCAATGGTGATAGGAATAATTATGGACATTATCTTCCGGTTTATTTCCCTGGAATCCATATTATCCATTTTAAAACCCCAATACAATAAAATAAAATACAGCTTTACACACACCCACGCTATAATTATAGCAGATGCCAGAAAATAACAACAGGGAAACCGACTTAATGAGTAAAAAGTCGCAGGAAAAAGATCCTTCGCTTCGCTCAGGATGACGGTTGAGTGTCATCCTGAACGTAGTGAAGGATCTTATCCTTATGTCACATTATCCCTATATCTGCTTTGCATTTGCCAGCAGATACCTTTCGGCTTCAGCCGACCACAGCCCGTTGTTTTCTTTTACAATCTCCGCCAGCCTGACGAACATCGGTTCTACTTTTCCTTTTTCCTCAAAATCCGTTATAGCCGTAAGCTCCATGTCTATATTTGTGTAGATGAGCTTCTTGCCTCCCGGTATATTCGGCAGGTTCAGAGTCGTCTGCACCACGCTTCCCAAGCCGCCCACATGGGTGACCATGGAAGCCGGGTCGATCAGTCCCCGGGACATCATTTCCAGTGACTCCACCATGTCCCCCGTATTTCCGCCGCTGGTACCCACTACGTGTGTGGAATTATAATGCACATTGTAGAAGTTGAATTCTGCCGAGAAGGCAGTATTGCTCGGCCCCGCAAAGAAGTTCAGGCAGCCGTCCCTGGCCAGTATGCCGTCCCCCAGCTCAACGACCGGTTTGACAGGGGCAAATACCAGCACATCATCATAACCCTTTCCGTATGTAAAGGACAACAGATATTCCTTTGCATCCTCCCTGTCGGCAGTATTGACATAAACAAGCTCAACACCATTCCTGCGGGCCTCCTCCACAGAGTATATGGAAGCAGCTCTTTGGAGCCTTGTATCGTCTATGTCTGTCACTACCAGCTTCCCCGGCCTCCTGTCACAATGAATGGCATAATCTATAGCGCCCAGCCCCATAGGACCGACACCTGCGAGTATCGCCATATTTCCTCCCTCCGCTATGCCCATGCTGTGCACATAGCTTCCCTGGGTGGTATGATACATGGCATGAAAGGTACCGACTATGCAGGACATGGGCTCTGCCAGTGATCCGTAGAAAAAGGCCTCTCCCTTGTAAGGCAGCAGGCAACCCAGCTCCATCACCTCATTGGGGATCACGATATATGTGGCGCTTCCTCCTATATATCTGAAGGAATAGCCCGGTGCCGCATATGGGTCCGACGCCTTGTTCAAGGCAGGCTGTATCGAGAATTTGTCTCCCGGCTTGAAGGAGCTTTGCCACTTGCTGCCTACCTTAATTATCTCTCCGCAGAATTCATGGCCTACTATTATCGGGTTTTTGTCTATATCTTCCGGTACCCTTTTGTGCTCGCTGCCCTGAATGGCAGCCTTGTAGGAGGACATGCATATACTGTCGGAAATTATATGTGCCAGTATCTCATCCTCACGTATCTCAGGCAGTTCAAACTCATCAAGCCTCAAATCATTCTTGCCGTATAACCTTACCGCTTTGGTCTTCATGGAATAGCCCCCTCTCATTTTTGAATTCAGATAATCTATTACTTTAATGTTAATACAGATTCACAATAAAATCAACATAAATAAACATATAACAAACATAAGCAAATTAATATAGACACATTCGGACACATATAGTATAATAAAGCCATAAAAATATATGATATTTCAGCTATTTGAATGATCTCACAATAAAAAAAGGGGGGTCCGGAATGAATCAGACCGGAAGACTTGAGGGAAAAACTGCAATAGTAACAGGCGCAGGGCAGGGTCTCGGAGAAGCCCTGGCGATACGTCTGGATAGGGAAGGCTGCAAGGTCGTAGTTGCAGACATAAACTACGAGGGGGCACAGAAGGTGGCTGCTGGCCTGAAAAGGGCAGTCGCCGTCAAGGTCGATGTTACCGACGAGGTACAGGTAGAGGCCATGGTCCATAGGGCAGTTGATGAATTCGGCACCCTCGACCTGCTGGTTTCCAATGCTGCCATCCTCATCGCCAAGCCGGCTGTAGAGTTCCCCGCCGACCAATGGAGAAGGATGATAGATATCAACCTTACAGGGTATTTCCTGTGCGCCAAACATGCGGCAAAAGTTATGATACCAAACAGGAGGGGCAGTATAATACAGATAAACAGCAAATCGGGAAAAAAGGGCTCCTATAAGAATTCTGCCTATGCCGCAGCCAAATTTGCAGGTATCGGCCTCACCCAGAGCCTTGCCCTTGAGATGGCAGAATACGGTATAAGGGTAAATGCAATATGTCCCGGAAACCTGTTGAATTCACCTCTTTGGACAGAAGGCCCCAACTGTCTGTTCAAGCAATATGCGGCAAACCAGGGGATAACCGAGGAGCAGGTCAGACAGAAGTATCTGAGCCAGGTGCCGCTGGGAAGAAGCTGTGAATATGAAGATATAGCTAATGTCATGGTCTTTCTTGCTTCCGATGAGGCCGGCTATATGACCGGACAGGCGATAAATGTGACCGGCGGTCAGGAAATGAGATAGCCGGCAATGGAGGAACAGTAATGAAGGATATTATCAAGCTGCTGGAAAAGGAACTGAACCATCCCCATATGGAGGTCAGACTGGACAGCCTCAGAAAGCTGGTCAGTCTTATTGATGCCGGTGAAATCCCGCGTCCGGCAACAGGCAATGATGTGAACAACCATATTCATACCTTTTATTCCTTTTCACCCTATTCCCCTGCAAAGGCTGTCTGGATGGCCTATAATGCAGGTTTGGCCACAGCGGGCATCATGGATCATGATTCCATCAGCGGTGCCAGGGAATTCATAGAAGCCGGAAAGATAACAGGCCTTGCCACCACCATCGGTGTAGAGTGCAGAACGGATTTCGGCAGCACACCGCTGAGGGGCAAACGTATAAACAATCCTGACCAGGAATCTGTAGCCTATGTGGCTATCCATGGTATTCCACACACATACATCGATGCTGTGACCTGCTTCTTTGCCCCCTATACCAGGGAGAGGAACCTGCGGAACATGAAAATGACGGCCAGGCTCAACGAAATATTGTCAGGCAGCGGATTAGAGCTGGACTTTCAAGATGATGTGCTCCCACTGTCCATGTACAGCCATGGAGGGAGCATCACCGAAAGGCATATACTTTTTGCCCTGTCCCTGAAGCTGGTGAACAAGCTGGGCAAAGGCTTCCCCCTTGTTGCTTTCCTCAGGGATACACTAAAGCTCAGTGTGGGTGAAAAACAGGAAAAGCAGCTTTCTGACAGCAGCAATCCCTATTATGAATATGACCTGCTGGGGCTGCTGAAGAGCGAGCTGGTAGCTTCCTTTTATATCGATGCCGGGGCAGAATGTCCTGATATTAGAACGCTCCTGGACTTCGCCGGACAGATAGGTGCAGTATCCGCTTACGCATACCTTGGGGATGTCGGAGACTCGGTAACTGGGGACAAGAAGTCGCAGAAATTCGAAGATGATTATCTGGATCTGCTTTTTGATACCCTGAAAGACCTGGGCTTCAGTGCGGTCACTTATATGCCGTCAAGAAATAGTGCCCCACAGCTTCAAAGGCTGCGGGCGCTGTGCGAGGAATATCATTTTTTCCAGATCAGCGGCGAGGATATCAACTCTCCAAGACAGTCCTTCGTTTGTGAGGCGATGCGCACCGGAGGCTTCCAAAACCTTGTGGATTCCACCTGGGCTCTCATAGGCCATGAGCTGGAGGCTACAAGATCCATTGAAGCAGGCATGTTCGCCCCTGAGACCCTCAAAAAATACCCCGAGCTTTCTGTCAGAACGGAGATATTCAAAAAAATCGGCCTGAGGCATTTGATAAAATGACGATAATCTGGTAGAATCGATTTTAAAACAGGTCAAAGTAATAGGAATGCAGGTGAAGCTATGTTTGGTGTTGAAAGAAGAAACAAGATAGTGGCATTGATACAGGATAAGAAGAGCATCCTTGTACAAGATATGGCAGAAATCTTCAATGTTACAGAGGAAACCATAAGAAGAGACCTTAATGAGCTTGAAAAAGGCGGTTTCATATTGAGGACCCACGGGGGTGCCATTCTGGCGGAGGATTCAAAGTCCGAGACGGCAGTAGATATACGTGAAGGCATCAATATATCGGGGAAGGATGCCATAGGCAAAACCGCTACAGAGCTTGTAAAGGACGGCGATACAATAATCCTCGATGCAAGCACCTCTTCTCTCTTTGTCGCCAAACACATCAAACATAAAAAGGGCTTAACGGTGATAACCAATGCCGAGAAGATAATGCTGGAGCTTTCGGGCTGCGAGGAATTCCTGTTGATCTCCACAGGAGGCATATTCAGACATAAGAGCCTTTCCTATGTAGGCAATATAGCTGAAAGCGCCCTGGCAAACTACCACGCAGACAAAGCCTTCATCTCCTGCAAGGGCTTTTCTCCCAGGCGGGGGCTTATGGATTCCAACGAACAGGAATCGGATATCAGGAAAACCATGCTGCATTGCTCTGAAGAAGCAGTATTCCTGTGTGACAATACCAAATTCGATAAGGTAGGCTATGTTGTAACTGCCCAGCTTGGGGATTTTGACTATATTATAACCGATTCGCCGGTACCGGGGGATTGGGCTGAAGCAATAAAGGATAACAATGTTACATTGATCACCGCCAGGTAAAAACTAAGGAGATAATTGAACAATCAATTATCTCCTTTTAATATCATAACCCCGGATCATTTGAGATAGAATACCTCCGGCAGCTGTTTTATGGGCTCCGCTTCATTGAAGTCGAAGGAGCCCTTTACCATCTTGGAGGTAATGGCATTCCATCTGTTGCAGGCCTCACTCTTGTTTATGTAAGCAAAAGCCGCTTCCACATCGTCACACTCAAAACAATAGAAAAACTGGTTGCCATTCTGGAATATGGAATAATTCCTTATCCCTGCCTTACTGTGCTCCTCCATTATTTCCGGCCAAGGAGCAAGGTGCATTCGTACGTATTCCTCAAGGCATTCCTCCTTGACAAACCAGGTCCATGCGAATTTGTTGCTCTTATCCATCCCGTCACCTCCATTGTATGGCAACACCTTCTGCAGGCCCGCGCCTGCAGAAGGTATTGTCGGGCAATATATTTGCAGCTATATGATTAATATACCGACTTCCACTCGCCTATGTTGGCGCCGTCAAATTTGAATGGGTCGCCCAGCATTATCTGTGTTCCGTCGCCGTCTGCTATAACTTCCTTGTCACCCAGCTTGCCTGCGTTGAACTTGTCGCCGACTTTGCCTGTGATCTTGCCTTCTACCAGGTTGTATGCAGCATAACCTGTGAGGTAACCAACATCTATAGGATTCCAGAGATACATCCACTGGCATACTCCGCTTTCGATGTATTCAGCCATTTCGCTTGGGAGTCCGAGGCCTGTAAGCTGTACTTTACCCTTGAGGCCTTTGTCTGTGAGAACCTTGCCTGCTGCTGCTATACCAACTGTTGTAGGAGCTATTATACCCTTAAGGTTCGGATAGGACTTCAGGAGGGCTTCTGTTTCGGAAACGCTCTTGTCTCTGAGGTCATCGCCATAAGCTACCTTTACAAGCTTAACATCCTTATATTTTGGATCTTCCAGTTCTTTCTTCATCCATTCTATCCATGTATTCTGGTTTGTTGCCTGTGAGGTTGCGCTGAGAACTGCTATTTCTCCGCTTCCGCCAATCATTTCGACAACAGCCTGGATCTCTACACGGCCGATCCTTTCCGGGTCTGCCTGGTTGATATGGACCATACGGCTCTGTGCGTTAACTGCTGAGTCAGCTGAAAGTACCTTTATACCTGCATCCATTGCTTTTTTGAGAGCCGGCTGCAATGCATCGGGGTCGTTTCCTGTGATGGCTATGCAATCAACCTTCTGTGCTATAAGCTCTTCTATCATCTGGATCTGTGCTTCTGCTGTAGGCTGATCCGGAGCCTTGAGTATTACTTCTCCGCCAAGCTCCTCAATAGCTGTCTTGAACCCGTCCATCTGTTTTTCACCGTAAGGATTGCCAGTGTTCTTGAATATGAAAGCATACTTCTTTGCAGCTTCCGGTTTCTGCTCCGGTGCCGCCTGTTGGTCAGTTGCCGCCGGTGCTGCCGGTTCTGCCGGTTTCGCACATGCAGTTGCCAGTGACAATACCATTACCAAGGCCAATACCAATGCCAGTATCTTTTTCATTTTCCATCCTCCTACATTTTGTTTTTTTAATATACTAGGCAGCCTTACCACTGCCGTATATCCTTGAAAAAAACGTTTTTTGGCAACAACCTACCAAGCCTTGCCTATTTTTGTTCAACAAGGCTTGTTTCCGGGATCTCATACGCTAATTATCAGCTCTGTACCTTCCCCGGCTTTTTAAAATTGAACTTAAGGTTCGGGATCATTACTGCGAATATGAGCAGTAGACCAATTATGATAAGCAGCGCCTGCGCGGGAACATTTTTCAGGCCCAAGCCGTATCTCAGGAAGCCTATCAGGAATACCGAAATGATCGCTCCGACCATTCTTCCCTTTCCTCCTGACGAGCTGACGCCTCCCAGAACTGCCATAGCTATAACATCCAGTTCGTAATTGCTGGCCACATTGGGCCTGGTGCTTCCCATCCTGGAAGTCAGGAAGATTGCAGTCACAGATGCCATCAGTCCGGCCAAGGTGAATACGATCAGCTTGATCTTATCGACCTGTACACCGGAGAACCTGCTGGCTGTGATGTTATTCCCCATAGCATACACGCGCCGTCCAAAGGTGGTTTTGTGAAGCAGCAGTCCAAATATCACGGCAAATGCGGCAAACACAATAAGTATAAAGGGAATACCTCCCACATACCCCCAGCCAAGGAAGCTGTACCATTCAGGGAACTTTCCTGAAGCCTGGTCTTCAAGTATTATATAAGCTATCCCACGATAGATTATCATTGTAGCCAAGGTAACTATAACCGCTGACAGCTCCTTGAACTTGACTATAAGGAGGCCGTTCAAGAAGCCGCAGATAGCCCCAACTGCCAGGCATAGGATCATTGCAGCCACCATGGGAATTCCCATGTTAAACGTTACTGCCATTACCACAGCAGACAGTGCAACAGTTGATGCAACTGAAATATCTATATCTCCAAGTATCAATACAAATACCATAGGGAATACGATGAATGCCTTGTCGAGGAACGTCATGGTCGCATCCAGCAGTTGTTTGGGATCGAGATAGTAAGGCGTAAGGAAGGTATTTATAATGTTGATGATTATAAATATCAGTACCAGCATCCATTCCCATTGAAAGAAAAAGCTCTTCAGGTTAAATTCTTTTTTACCTATAATACTGTTATCTTTCATAGCTTATATCTTCCTCCGTATGAGATTATTCCTGTCAACACTGCGCTTTACCAATGAGTTTGTAATAACAGCAAATAGTATGATAAAACCCTGTATTGCGTTCTGCCAGAATGGCGATACAAGCATCAGAGGAAGTGCATTGTTCAGTATGCCCAGGAGCAGCGCTCCCAGTAATATGCCCGATATCTTTCCGGAGCCGCCGGCTATATTTACTCCTCCAAGGACACATGCGGCTATTACACTCATTTCATAGCCCATTGCCGTATCCCCCTGGGCTGAAGCAAACTTGGAGACCCAAAGCACACCGGCCAATCCGGATAACGCGCCCATTATCATATAAACAAGGCTTAATATCTTTTCATTGTTTATACCGCTTATCTTCGCAGAATCTGGGTTGCTTCCCACTGCATATATCTGTCTGCCGGTCCTGGTATGGTTCACAAAGTAGTAAAAACCTATATAGATTATAATTGCTATAAAAATCAGGGTATTTATACCGAAAACCGAGCCCGTTGCTATCCCCTTGAAGCTGGTTGGCATCTGGTGGGCGCTTACCCACTTTCCTCCGCTTATCATAAAGGTCAGGCCCCTGAATACATTCATCATGCCTAGAGTCGCTATTATCGGTGCAACCATTGCCTTTGATATTATCAAGCCTATTATGGCTCCACAGAGCAGGCCTACCAATATCCCCAACAGTATTGCCAGCATAGGGTGCAGCCCCGGGTAGGTCTTGACCGTCAGTGCGGAGATCATTCCCGACAATGCCAGGGTGGCACCTATGGAAAGGTCTATTCCTCTGGTGACTATTACGAGCATCATGCCCACTGCAAGTATACTCAGTATGGCTGTATTGGTGATCAGGTCGTCTATATTCTCCAGTGTCAGAAAGCTTGGATTCCTGAGCTGAACCAGGATGGAGAGGAGTATGATGAATCCCAGAAGCCCAACTTCCCTGAATTTGGAGATATTCAAACTGTTGATGTTTTTTCTCAGAACCTTTTCAGTCATATGTTTACTCCCTCTCTCATACTATTCTGCCGCGCCTGCAGCTTCCTGTTGATTCTCCACAGCCATTGCAGCCTCAAGTATGGCCTCCTGGGTAGCCTCGTCCCTGCTCAGGGTCGCTGTTATCCTGCCCTCACGCATGACTGCTATCCTGTCACACATACCGAGCACTTCGGGCATTTCCGAGGAAACCAGTATTATCCCATAACCCTGGCATGCAAGGTCGCTCATTATTTCATGCATTGCGGATTTTGCCCCTACATCCACTCCCTTTGTGGGTTCGTCAAGGATTATGACCTTAAGCTGTGAGGTAAGCAGCTTGCATACGACTACCTTCTGCTGATTTCCCCCGGACAACATGTTTGCACAGTCAAATATACTGCTGGCTTTGACCTTCATCTTTTCCGACAGGGTCTTTGCCATGCCCTCTTCCTGCCTGTCATCCAGCCAGCCGCCCTTTGAAAGCTTCTCCAAAGCCGGAAGTGTGATGTTCCTGACTATTTCCCAGTTCAGCACCAGCCCCTGCTTCTGCCTGTCCTCCGGGAGATAGCCTATACCAAGCTTCATCGCATCCTGTGGACACTTTATGCAGATCTGCTGGCCTTCGAGAGATACCGAACCCCTATCATGGGGCATTATCCCGAATATCGCCTGGCACACCTCGCTCCTGCCGGCGCCTACGAGACCCGTGAGGCCAAGTATTTCGCCCTTTCTCAGTGAGAAGGATATGTCTTCAAAAACTCCAGTCTTGCACAAGCCTTCTACCTTTAGCAGCTCATCTCCTATTTCAGCATTCTTCTTGGGGAAAAGCTGGGTTATTTCACGTCCTACCATGGCAACTATCAGCTCATCGCTGGATATCTCATTGACCTTCCAGGTCCCTATGTAATTTGCATCCCTGAAGACCGTTACACGGTCTGCTATCCTGTACATATCCTCAAACCTGTGGGATATGAATATTATCGAAGCCCCATTGGCCCTCAACTGCTCGGTTATCCTGTACAGCTCCTCGCTTTCCTTCTTTGTAAGCGCTGCTGTAGGCTCATCCATTATAATGATTTTTGCATTTGTCGAAAGTGCTTTGGCTATTTCAACGATTTGCTGCTGTGCGACACTAAGGCCGCCCATCAATGTCTTTGCATCGAAATTGGCTCCCAGCTCACAGAGCAGCCTCTGTGCCTCCGCATTCATCTCATTCCATAATATCCTGTTGGTTCCCTTTTGAACCTTTTCATGCCCTATGAAAATATTCTCAGTAACACTAAGGTCCGGATAGCAGGTCACATGCTGGTATATAGCTGCTATGCCCAGTCTCTGCGCATCCCTGGGATTCCTCATGTGGACCCTCTCCCCGTTAAGGTACAGCTCTCCGGTATCCGGCTGGTGAACACCTGTTATGACCTTTATGAAGGTGGATTTTCCAGCGCCGTTCTCACCCATCAGTGCGTGGATCTCTCCGGGAAGCAGCTGAAAATGGACATTATCCAGAGCCTTTACACCGGGAAAGGTTTTTGTGATTCCTTTCAACTCCAGTACATATTCAGACATATGCATACTCCTGTTCTTAAAATATAGAACTTGTTTTATTTATTATTTTTATGTTTGTTTGTGTTTGTTTTATATATATTCTGTGTTCTTTTCGAAAATCCTCCTTCTATTAAAAATATTTTGATAATTTTTAATATATATTTTTTTGTACTTTTTCAGCTAAAGAACAAAGGCGGCTGTGGCCGCATTTGAAGCCCATGTGCCTTTTCCGAAGGAAATTCTGGCACGGGCAGTTAAATCAAGGTTTTTATTGTATAGGAAAGTATAACTTTCCTATACAATAAAAATTGCGTCATACAAGTCAAGCATGACGCAATTTTTCCGCCGAAGGTTGAAATCCAAGGTTCCATAGGGAACCTACCAATTTGTACTCCGGTTACTTGTGCCAATTTGCAGTATTTCCGAAGGATAGCTTGGCATTTTATCGACATTATTTTATGTTTTTTTGTGTTCGTTTTTTGTTTCTTTTATGTTATTTCCCTCCGGAGGCATAATACAGTATCTCTTCCTGCGTGATCTCTCCCCTGTTGAAGATGCCCCTTATCTCTCCGTTGAACATGACTATGGTCCGGTCACACATTCCCATTATCTCGGGCAGGTCAGAGGAGATCATCACTACCGATGCCCCTGAAGCGACCAGTTCGTTTATAATATTGTAGATATCCACCTTTGATCCTATATCTATCCCCGCAGTAGGTTCTTCGATGAAAAGTATCTTGGAATTTGCAAAAAGCCACTTTGCAAATATGACCTTTTTCTGGTTCCCTCCGCTGAGGTTGTTGACTATATCGCCTTCCTCAGCCATTATCTCCAGCCGCTCCACCATATCCCGGCCTTCCTCCACCTCTATGGCCTTTTCGATAAAGCCCATCTTCGATATTCGCTTCATATTTGTGATGGTTATGTTTTCAAGTATGGGGGAATTGGATATAAGGCCCTCAGGAGTGCCTATACCCGTTACGTAGCAAAGGCCGTTGCTCTTGGCTATATGCGGGGTGATCGACTTGAAAAGCTTCCCGTTTATATACAGCTCTCCCTCATAGGGTCCTTCTATACCGCAGAGTACCTTGGTCAGGGTCCTCCTGCCGGAACCGCTGAGGCCTGTTATTCCGAGGATCTCTCCCTTCCTTACGTTGAAGCTCACATTGTTTATGCGTCCGTTGAAGCTCAGGTTTTCCACACGAAGCTGCTCTTTCCCTATTTTCACCTTCAGCTTTGGATAACGGTCTTCGACCGCTTTGCCTACCATCGCCTTTATTATTCCATTGATATCCACCTCATCTATGCTGCAGGTCTGGATAAGCTGTCCGTCCCTCAATACCGTCACCTTGTCGGCTATCCTTTTGATCTCCTCCAGCCTGTGAGAAATATATATGACCGCTACCCCAAGGTTCTTGAGGTCCTCTATTACCTTGAAAAGTATGTCTATCTCGCTTTCCGTCAGCGCTGCTGTAGGCTCGTCCATAATGATGATATTGGTATTTTGGGACAATGCCTTGATTATCTCGATGAACTTCTGCTGCCCCTTGCCCAGAGTGTTTATGGGGGCCCTGGGATTCAGCTTCAGGCCAAAGTAATCCAGGTATTTCTGGGTATCCTTGTAGGCCTTTTCCCAGTCAATAAGCTTGAACCACCGGGAGTTTTTCATCGGCTCTCTTCTTATGTACACGTTTTCCATGATATTAAGGTCCGGAAACAGACGTGTCTCCTGGTATATCATTGCGATGCCAAGCTCTTGAGCCTGCTTGGGGCTATTGATCATGACCCTCTCACCGTCAAGATATATCTCTCCGGAATCATGAGTAAAAAGCCCTGCGAGTATTTTCATCAGAGTGGTCTTTCCAGCGCCATTTTCTCCTATCAACGCATGGACCTGGCCTTTTTCGGCATAGAAATCCACATTGTCCAGTACGAGATTATCGCTGAAAGCTTTTGTGATTTTTCTCATTTCCAAGAAACTGCTCAAGCCTCTCCCTCATTTCCTACAAGGTCTATTCGAATTCGAAGGTGGTATATAGCTTTATGGCGTGCTCAAAATAATATTTCTTAAATTCATTGGGCACCTGCTTGTTGGTGATGACCTTCTTTGCCATACCCAGCTCGCCAAGCCTTGCAAAGGCTGTGTGGTTGAACTTCGTATAATCGGCGACTACGATCACCTCATTGGAGATCTTCTTGACCTCCTGTATCACCATTACTTCCTCATAGCTGTCTATGGTATAGCCTGAATCAAAGTTGACTCCCTTTACACCGATGAAGGCCTTGTTTATATAAATACCGCTCAAGGCCTGCAGCGCAAACCCTCCCACCAGCGTCGACGAGGATTGTACCAGGTCGCCGCCTGTCACGATGACCTTTATCCCGGTGACATCCTTAAGCTCGTATGCAATGAGTATATCGTTGGTCACTACTGTGACCCGCTTCTCTTTTATATTCTTTGCTATTTCCAGGCAGGTGGATCCGGGCCCCAGGTAAATCGCTTCACCGGCCTCTATCATCTGTGATGCCACCCTGCCGATCATCCTTTTTTCCTCAAGCACAGAATCATCGGGCATAGGCGTGATAGAGCTGTAGGAGCCTTCCTCGTTCAGCACGGCTCCTCCGTAGGTCTTTATAAGGAAACCTTCCTGCTCCAGCTTATCAAGGTCTCTCCTTATAGTCACCTCTGTTACGGAAAACAGCTTGCTAAGCTCGAAGACGTCCACGCGCTTTTCCTTCAGCATTATTTCCTTGATTCTGTTCTGTCTCTCAATAGCAAACATTCTAAGACTCCTTCAGAGTATATTACGAAAACCTGAATCAGGTTTATTTAGGCACAACTAAAAAAACAAACAATTATACAAATTATAACATATAATTGTTCGTTTGTGTTTATTTAGATGTAAACTTAATATGAGAAAGGGCACGTATATCGACTCGCTAAGTATAAGCTTTGGACAGAATTAGGGCTTGGCAGGCCCGAAAATCCTAACGCCCATAACCCGACCTCCTGTCGGTATGGGCTGGCTTCGCATCCGTGCTCAGCCTACGAATTTTCGCGCCTTCCTTCGCCCTATTCTGTTGCCCAAAGGCTTATAAAGCGCTCCCTGATATACATGCCCTTTCTCAGTTTGTTTATAACTACCCAGGAGTCCTTTCTTCCCTCACACTTTTCCGCTAAACTACTACCTTCTCTACCCCTAACAAATACGTCGTCTTCTCAAATAGCGACGCATTATGTCCTATAGACATAGCCAGGTGGTGGGTTGGTGCTTCTGCGAACCAGCGGTCCATGTATTCATCCGGGTGGCTGCTGAACCTTATGTGAGTCTGTGTGTTTCCTATCATCAATATTTGCGCCTTTACCGCTTCTGCTTCGCTTATGATCAGCTTCAGCTTGCCTGCGCCTGTCTGCGTGACCCCAAGAGTAGTGACCTGTCCTTCCCTTACATTGGCTTCTACAGATACTCCGCTGCCTCTCTTGCCGTGGTATACGCCCATACCTCTCAGTACCGGCTTGCCGTCTGAGATGGATATGTGGAAGGGGCCGTCATGGCCCATTATTATGGTGCCCTCATTATAGTCCATGGCTACGATCTCGGAAAAGCTTCCGCCTACTCCCAGTGTGTCGCATATCTTCATGGCAAGTGCTGTCTTCAGGTCTCCTTCACCGGAGCAGGGTATTCCAGCCGCAGTAAGCAGGGAATGTCCTACTATGAAGCCGCTCTGAAGCTGCTCATAGTCATTGCCGTCAGAGCCATGGTAATAATATGCCAGCGCATCCAGATCGTATTCCCTTACCATCAGCTCCTGAGCGGCAGCAACCTTGCAGGACCACTCCAGCTGTTCCTGGGTGGGCTTCCTGGCAATAGGGTCCGACGGAGAATCGCCGCTGATCTGGAAGAACTGATTGACCTGCTCCAGCTTCCGGCTGATGTCACCGGGCGTTACCTTGCGGAGGCTCCTGTCCAGGTCGCACATCTCCAGCAGCTCCACATGTATCCCCATTTGAGCCTGAGCCATGGTGAAATCGCTGTACATATCAAGCATCCCGCTGTAGTTGTTGCCCAGGAAGCCAAAGCGGCTGTGCTGCAGTGTACGCTTTACCGAGGCTGCCCTTGCCCAATCACCGATCTCCTTCCAGGCTCGTACTGCCTCTTTCCTGTCTGAGGTTCTTTCATCAGCTACAGATATCTCCGGAGTGCTCTCAAGCCCAAGCAGGCCATTGACGACCTTGTAGCTTATCCCGGCACGATTGAAGGCGTTGGTGAATTCCGGCACCGGGCACGCACAGCAGTGTGCCAGCCATTCCCCCGTGCCGGTCTCAGAATAATTCATGCTTGCAGCAGGCTGAAGGTTGAGTATGATCACCGGTGTCTTGCATATCTGGTGCACCGGAAGCACTGAGGAACTGGTCACATAGGTGGCGGAATGGCAGAATATGATATCCACATTCCTGGAATTCATCCATTCTCCCGCTGCCCTGGCGGATACCTCATCATCCACCAGACCGAAATTATGGACCTCTCCGAATTCTGATAGGCGCCCTTCTATGAAGCTGCCATAGTGTATCAGCCTCTCCCGCAGGCCCTGGAACTGGTTCCAGTATGCCTTGAGGCCAACCGAGTAAAGCCCTATTCGCGCCTTTTTCACCGGTTTTATCTGCTCTATTGTACTCATAGAAACCCTCCTATAATTATTGAATATACAGAATGTCAAGTGTACTCATGTCTTCATGTCATTCTGAGCCTGCGAAGAATCTAAGATCCTTCACTTTGTTCAGGATGACATTTTTATTTGTTCAGATCCTTGACCAGGCTCTTTCTGTATGCCTCGCTCTCCCAGTTCTTTATAAAGTCCGTCTCCTTTTCATTCATGGTCTTAATATGAAGGCCGCAGCTTTTTACACAACTCATCACATAGGCATAGCCCAGCAGTGTCTCCTCTGTGGTCAGCGCTTCCGAGTAGTTGGTCCTGTAAAGCAGCTCTCCCGTATTTGTATCGATATTTAGCTTGTTTCCCGGCTCATCTACGGAAAGGCTGCTGTTCAGATATACCAGCTGATCCGGATAGAGGGAGTATCTGTCAAAGAAGTCCTTATCCACCTTTGTGTTCCGGAAAAAATCCGCCAGGTAGGCCGTTCTGCTCCTGAAGCAGTCTTGCCCGACCTCTTCCAATACTATTTCAGAGTATTTATCCTTCAGTCCCAAGTGCTCCCTTATGGTGTTATTGACCTCCTCATGCAGCTCCATGACCCTTTCCAGATCGTCAGAGGTCACCACCAGGCCATGGTTCTCCATGAAAACCACCTCCGGGAACTTTCCCGATACGGCCATGCATTTATCTATCTCTTCCTTCATTTTAAGCGTAAGGAAGAAACCAGGGTTGATATACGGAATCCATATATAGGCATATTCCTTACCGCCGAACAGCTTTTCCGCCAATGCACGTCCTTCGGTGCTGCAGCACAGCAGGTTGGCATAGACGGGATGGGTATGTATCACATATTTTCTCATTATGGAGTGAAAGCCCGCTTCAACCGAAGGCCTCAGTACCGGAAGCCCTTCCATTGCCACTACGTTGCTCTTTGCTACCTCCACGCTTTCCTTTTCAAAGTCGGTGTCCTGGCTCATATCCACTGCCCCATAGTAATTCCTTATATTCTCATAGTTTACGACCACGAAGCCCTGTGAAGGCGTTATCTGTTTCAGCTTGAAGCCGGAGGCCTTTACGGCCATAAGGCTGCCATCCAGCTTGACGGAGGTATTGCCTCCACCGCCCTGCACATAATCTATCCGGCTGCCTGCTGCTCCCGATATCAGCTCCAGCTCTTTCAAACCCTGTTCGTACATAATCCTACCTCACTCCTTTATTCTCTGCCCGAAAGCACCTTTTCCTCGTAAGCCCTGACTTCCTCTATCCAATCAGCCCCCACAGGCACTCCCATGTCCTTGCAATACTTATCCCAAACCCCGCCAAAGGGAAGTGATTTGAACTCCTCCATCAAAGCCAGCCTATCCCCGTAATTTCCCTTGTCCTCGGCCTGCTGCAGGAGCTCTGTGGGCTCCAGAAGGGCCAGCATGATGGATTTCAGAGCTGCTCTGGTGCCGGTCACCCATGCTGTTATCCTGTTTATGCTTCCATCAAAGAAATCCAGAGCATAATATACCCTGTCAAAGGCATTGCAGCGTTTGACCTCCTGTGCAAGAGCCATCAGGTCGTCGTTGAGTATCACCACATGATCGCTGTCCCACCTCACCGGCCTGCTTACATGCAGGAGGATATCATCGGCAAAAAGCAGTGTTGCCGATACCTTGTCCGCAATGCTTTCCGTCAGGTGGAAGTGTCCCATGTCAAAGCATATGGTCACATTGTTCTTAAGCCCATAGCCCATGATAAACTCATGGGAGCCTACGGTATAGGACTCCACTCCGATCCCGAAAAGCTTGCTTTCCATGGCGTCCACCAGTTGATTCCTGTCATACTTCACTGCCAGTATCTCATCAAGGGAGCTTTTCAAAAGGCTGCGGTGCCCCATCCGGTCTGCGGGTATATCCTTCATGCCGTCCGGGACCCATATGTTCATGATGCAGGGAGTGCCAAGCTCCCTACCCATATCTGCTGCAATAGCGCGGCATGCCTTGACATGCCTTATCCAGAAATCTCTTACCTCAGGATCCTTGCTTCCCAGGGTAAAGCCAGATGCCGCCATTGGATGGCCAAAGCAGGTAGGATTGAAATCTATTCCGATACCAAGCTTTTTCGCCCAATCTATCCATTTCCTGAAATGTTTGGTTTCTATCTTGTCCCTGTCGACTATTTCACCGTCTGTCTCAGCATATATCGCGTGAAGGTTGACACGGTGCTTGCCCGGAATCAGGCTGAAGGCCTTTTCATAATCCGCCCTCAGTTCTTCCCCATTCCTGGCCCTGCCGGGATAATTCCCTGTGCTGAGTATTCCTCCGGAAGCGCCTCCTGCTGTGACTTCAAAGCCGTTGACATCGTCACCCTGCCAGCAGTGAAGCGAGATCCTCCGCTCCTTCATCTGCCCCAGCACCTTGTCGGTATCCACCCCAAAGGCCGCATATACCTTCTTTGACTGAACATACCTTTCATCTACCGTTTTATCAAGATCGTACCTTCCCATATGCTTACCTCCCTGTTTTTTCTCCATCTATAAGTATCCTGAACCTGCCGTAAGCCTCCTCCCACTGCTCCCTATCCTGAGGAAGATACTCAGTTGTGGGGAAGGAGTCTTTCACAAGCAGCCTTGCCTCCCTGAGATCAGCCACCTCACCCAGTGCAAGCAGCTGTGCGGCCAGGTTGCCTATTGCCGTTGCCTCTATTGGGCCTGTTATCACCGGCCGCCCTATGGCATTTGCAGTAAAGCGGTTGAGCATGGTGTTTTTGGTCCCGCCGCCCACCACATGCAACACCGGAATCTTATAACCTATCAGGCCTTCCAGGCCTTCCAGTGTCATTCTATATTTCAAAGCCAGGCTTTCCATGATGCATCTTACTATCTCGCCCTTGCCTTCAGGCACCTTCTGCCCTGTCCTCCTGCAATATTCCCTTATCCTGTCGGGCATGTTGCCCGGGCTGTAGAAATCATCCACATCTGGATCTATCAGGCTTGCAAAGGGCTCTGCCATGGCAGCCGCCGAGGCCAGCTCCTCATGAGTCGCACACTGGCCGGAGGCTTCCCAGGCCCTCATGCACTCCTGATATATCCAAAGGCCCATGATATTCTTCAGCAGCCTTGTGGTGTTGTTGATCCCACCCTCGTTGGTGCAATTCAGTTTATAAGTATCTTCATTTATCAGCGGGGCATCTAGCTCAGTGCCCAGAAGGGACCAGGTGCCGCTGCTCAGGTAGGCATATTTACCGTTTACAGCAGGAACGGCCGCCACTGCGCTTCCGGTATCATGCTCGGCAACTGCTACTACAGGCACCGAACCGATACCCAGCTCCTGGCGCAGCGTGCCCTGCAGGTTTCCGACAACATTTCCCGCACTGATGATATCAGTCAATATCCTTTCCGGTATACCAAGCTTTGAGAGGAGCCCCCTTGCCCAATCTCCCCTAACAGGGTCATACATTTGCGAGGTGCTCGTTATGGTGTACTCACTCCGCTTTACGCCTGTCAGGAAATAATTCAGCAGATCAGGTATAAAGAGCATGGTTTCTGCCTTCTCAAGCACCGGAGAATTCTCCCTGACCATGGAAAGCAGTTGGTATAGGGTATTGAATTTAAGGAACTGTATCCCGGTCTCCTGATAAATCTCCTTTTTGGGGACAATTTTGCAGGCTTCCTCGATCATACCCTCATTACGACTGTCTCTGTAGTGGAAGGGTATGCCCAGGAGCTTACCATCTTTACCCAGCAGTCCGAAATCCACTCCCCAGGTGTCTATCCCCAGGCTGGCGAAATCTCCGTCGCCGTTTTTTGCGCATTTGAGGATGCCCTGCTTCATTTCGTGATACAGCCTTAATATGTCCCAATAGAAGCTTCCGCCTATCATTACAGGATCATTGGAAAACCTGTGCACCTCATCCAGCCGGAGAAGCTTCCCGTCGAACCGCCCCAGTATGCCCCTTCCGCTGCTTGCACCGTAGTCAAAAGCCAATAGCTTCAGCACCGCATTCCCCTCCCATATGTTTTAATATGCTTACCGGGCTCCGCATAACGACATTGCAGAACCTTTTATACTCATTATAGATTTATAGGCTTAATTAAATATTAGTACAGCTGCCAATATAATTCTTTGGGATATTTTATTCTTTTGTTGGGCTTTATTCATGAATTGAACGTTCAGGCTTACCTCTTTTGGATTCTTCTTCTGTGTGTTATCCTAGTAATAGAGGCAAAATTCCACCGGAAGGTAATATGGGGTGAAATGATGGATATGAAGCTGTACCCCCTGCTGAAGGGCGACTCTCTTTTCAAGGAAAATGAGTTGGTTTATATCAATAAGTCCAGTGAGTTGGAAGAATATATGAGCATGATGCACAAGCATGACTTTATAGAGATCACCTATGTGATATCCGGCACCGGAAAGCATATAGTGGGTGACAACGAATATGAGACCTCAAAGGGTGACCTTTTTATTATAAACTATGATGTCCCTCACGGTTTTTTTCCAAGCTCCGAGGGTGAAGCGGGGCCTGTGGTATATAACTGTGTATTTACCCCAAAGTTCCTGGATTCTTCACTTTTTGCCAGTCTGGATTTCAAGGATATCCCTTCTTCCTTCCTGTTCCGCTCCCTGTTCCCCGACAATACTGCTCCTCTGCCGGACCTTAACCTTCGTGGAACGGATTTTACAGAGGTAGGCGTGCTTTTCAGCAAGATGTATGCGGAATATAAAGCCCGGGAAAAGGGCTACTGTGATATCATAAGGGCTTATCTTATCGAGCTGATCATAAAGCTTTTCAGATATATGGAGCTGGACAGGCACAAGACGGTGCATCCCAAGAATGAAGAGCTGGTCAGAAGCGCCATAGAATACCTCAAGCACAACTACAATACCGATATACGCCTTGAGGATATCGCCGTAAGATCCTTTATAAGCAAGAA
>CAZNMO010000004.1:24489-25526 GCA_964574195.1 uncultured Clostridiaceae bacterium
TTTTCAAGGATGTGACGGGGACAAACTTCAGTGATTACATACAGAAGCTGAGGATAGACGAGGCCTGCAGCCTGCTCCTAAATACCGACATGAAGGTGGCATCAGTTGCTGCACAGACGGGCTTTAATGATATAAAATTCTTTTATGAGGTTTTCAAGAAGATTACCGGCAAGACTCCCGGAGATTATCGGAAAGGCTGAAAATGAAAAAGTCCTGAAAGCTCAGGACTTTTATATCAAAATACCATAGTGAGCAGCCATACCGCCAGGCCGAGACCCAGCAGGGCAGCCCCCGCAATAGCAAGCTTCTGGTTCAAGTTTCCACTCTTTTCATGCTGTTGCATGTGACTCATATTGTTATCAAACGCAGCCTGAATCTCTTTCCTGATTACTTCCTCACCGGCTGCCGCAGGTTCCGTTTCACGGGTTTCAAGTGTAGATTGCGCTTCTTGTACCTGAGGGGCTTCTGGACTTTCCTTCTTTACCGGTTGTACTTCCACCTTCTGAGGGGCGGTATCCATAAGGCCTTGTATTTCTGAAGCCTTTACAAACTTCTTATAGCCGAATTTAAGCACGTAATCTTCCGGTCCTATCTCTCCTTTGCCTACCAATTCGACCATATCCTCGTAGGTTAAAGGTCCGTACTCCTTGTTCCCCTTTCTGTAATGCCATATGTATTTTTTCACATCACCAATGTTTTCACAGTTGATTTTATACACTAGCTTCACCTGCCAAAATTTATTCGTCTCTTTATCCTTTCTAGATTATACCATTAAACGACAAATTTTGAAATCTTTTAAGAAAAGTTTGTCCACTTCCCACCAGATGACCTCTTGATCATGGCTTAATATATGGACTAATAGGTGATATTCGCATTTACATATTTGCAATATATTCAGTTGAGCCTGTAATGGACTATCCACTGTACTTTCCTCAGGAGCTCAAAATTCCTGAAGAGCCTAAACCAACCAAGCTTTGGCTCATTCTCATCAAAGTACGTCCATTCATCCAGGAACTCGATGCCTTTACCCCAGTCCT
>CAZNMO010000004.1:25536-45586 GCA_964574195.1 uncultured Clostridiaceae bacterium
ATACTGCATCCTCGCTTAGGTGCAGCTGTCTTTGAAACTTTCTCCGGTAGTAACCCTTCTGCATTTTCCTTACCCAGTAATCATTGGTTACCTCACACACCAGTTCTGCGCCCGGAAAGCGCCGCTGAAGCTCAAGCACCAAGCTTTTTACCATATCAGGCTGCAGATACATGAAAAGTCCCTCAGCCAGAAAAATAAAGCTGCAGCCTTCACTTTCGCGAATACTGTCCATCCACGGAAACTCCAGGACAGAAGACCGTATGAAGCGGTATCTCTCAGACTCCTGTATGAACATTTCCTTTGCCGTAATGACCTCAGGAAAGTCCAGGTCATACCATATCATTCTTCCGTCATCGATCCTGCCGAAACGTGTATCAAAACCACAGCCGAGGTTCACAACCACTACCTTATCATGCTGTTTGGCAAAATTCTTCACATATTCATCAAAGCGCCTCGTCCTTAGGGACATCGTAACAGGCAGCTTGCTGTGAAGTGTACGGCCGGCCAGAGTCCTGTAGAGCTTGCTTTCCGACTTTATGAATTGTGGATCCAGCAGGCGTGTTATTTCTACTGCCTTACGGTCAACAATTATAGGTTTTTCCGATTCGGTTTCCATTGCACGGCAGTAAAGAGGTATAAACAGGGACTCCGATACTGCCGAAAGCTTCGATGTATCAAGCATGATACACATCTCCTCCATATTTGAACTACAGCCCTTTTTCCAGCGCAGCTACTACTGCCTTCAGCAGAGCTTTGCTTGTAGTGGTTGCCCCGGACACACCATCAACGTTTGTTTTCTGTTCAGTGATAACCTTTTCTGTTACCGCTTCAGCCTTTTTGGCATAATCGGTAGAGCCATTTTCCAGGATATTTATCGCCTCTATCCTGTGTCCGGCGACTACGACCTCCACCTTGCAGGTCGTTCTGCTGTAGCTGAATTCTCCTACATAACTGCCGTCAGCTACCTTGCTCAGGTCCACAGCTTTTATTTCTGCACTCCTAACCTCATTCAACACCTTATTGTTTGGCGCTATTACAGTGAAATAGAAAGCCCCGAAGCCGGCCAATGCGGCGCAGAGCAGTATACCCAGAATTTTCATAGTCCTTATGCTCATACTGACACCCCTTCATATCGTATTCACAAATAAATACGGATAAAACCGTGAAAAGTCTGGAAGATACCCGACAATCATATTTCTGTCAAATAAGCATTCACAATTCCACCCCGAAATACATAATATGGATCAATATACTGTAAGGGGGTGATGCCTATGCCTAAAGCTCATTTTGGCACATTGGTCCATAAGGTGGTATCGGGAGATACCATATATGCAATTGCCCGCAAATACAACTCTACCGTAGAGAACATCCTGAAGTTCAACAATATAATCAATCCCAATTTTATATATGTAGGACAGAAAATCGTTGTTCCCATGTCCCCGCCCGAGGCGATCATATATACCGTCAAACCCGGTGATACGCTGTACCGTATTGCCCGGGAGCACGGCACCTACGTCAACAACCTGATCATGTTCAACTATCTGACTCCACCCTATTTCATCTACCCCGGGCAGCAGCTTGTAGTCACAGCCTCCCTAAAAGGATAAAAAACTGCCGGACATTTGGTTCAACCAGTTGTCATACCTGGATGATACAAATGCCCGGCAGCTCTTCTTTCATAACATAATTCCGATGTACCTTGCTTATTTGTTGAGCAGCTTTAATATACTGCCCGCTTTTCCTATCAGATCGATCTTTGAATTATATATGATCTCTTTTATTATGGGGGTTCCCAGAATTGCAATAAGGTTGTCAAAATCCTCATTTGCAAAACCGCTTACAGTCTTTCTGAAAACAGAAATACTCTCTACATGTGCTTGCAGCGGTTTCACCATGGAGGAATAGTCCTGATTGTTTGCTATTGCCCTGGCAGCCATTGTCCCACTTATCAAAGCCTGTACTGCTCCCACGCCCAATAGCCGGTCTGTCAAGCCCGCTGACCTTCCGACCAGCAATACATTGTTTTTCTGAAAGCTTGTTACTTTACCTGTAGTAAATGGCGGCGGGATATTTCTATATACATAGTCCAGCTTATCAAGCTTCTCAATCTGGATGAATTTCTGAAAAAGCTCCTGAGCCTGCATTTCCGGCTTACCGATTATGTACAGCTCAATGGTGGCACACTGCCCATTGAAAGGAGTCAATCTGCCATAACCGGTCCCGGCGTATTCGGTATTGAAATATATGGCGGACGAGTTAATGTCAAAGTTTCCTGCGGCTATGGAACCTATTATGGTAATGGTTCCTTCATCCTGCCAAAGCCCCATATTTCGCGCTTCTGTTTCTCGTCCCGTCGCAACGACCACATAATCATATTCCTTGGATAATGCATCATAATCACCTAAATAGTTGTAGTTGATCGGGGTCTTTGTGAGCTGACGCATCATTTGATTCTCCAGGGATTCATCTGCTGTTCCTCTTCCAACTGTCAACCCCAGAGTCCCTGTAACACTGGCCTGCTTTTTTGCTGATTTCATTATAAAGCTCTTTGTATTGTTCAGAACGGTAAAGTCAATGCCATATTCTGTTTTTATGTATTCTCTTGCATCCTTAAAACCCAAATGGTTGTAGAAGATATTGGGCCAAAAATTTATGGACGGCCATAGCCAGCCAACACGTGGGTTTCTTTCAAATAATACCGCTTCAATGCCCAGCCGCTCACATTCTATTGCACATGCAAGCCCTCCCGGGCCTCCACCCATTATTGCAACTTTCATCTAAATTCCCCTTGCTCAAGTTTTGTTACTATATAGTTTTACCAATACCTGTTTATATATAGATGGGATAATATTGAAAGCCGCATATCGAGCCTTTGAAGCTTGGTCCAAGGTATCGTCCCTTAAAAATCTCTGATCCTCAGCTTAAGCTCCTCAAGACTGTTGATCCTCTCGAATTCTTTATAGGGGATCTCAATAAGCATCGTTTTACCCTTGCTGTCTCCACTTGGGTCTTCTTCCCGTGTCCCCGTAATGAACAGATCGATCTCATCCTGACCGGTTTTCAGTTCATTAATGAGTAATAAAAGCTCTCCCAGGAAGCTCTCGGAAAAGTCCTTTGTCTTCAGATCTACATCCAGCACCCCGCTAAGCTCCGGTTTCAAGGGAATGAATACTCCGTTTTCATCCTTGTCAGTGCCTACTCCTTCTCCCATGGGAACTGTTGAATAGGCATAATCAACGAACAACTTTTCTATGTCCTTATGGTTGCAGAAATCCGAGTAGCTTTCCCTCAGTTCCCTGTTTATACGCTTGCTCCAATATACCATGCCGTAACTATCTTCAAGGCGCTTCTCCCAGGCTTTCCGCTCCTCATTATATATCCTTTGTTTTTCTACACGAATGATCTCCTTTGCCGGATCATGAATGTTATACAACTGGACTATGTAATTATCAAACTTGAAATTAAAGGAGCTATCCACCACCTTCACATCCATATTGTACTTCGTTTTCATATAGGCCACTGCAGCTTTTTTTACTCTCACATGCTCCCAGGGGTAGCCGTTGAACTCCTTGTAGATCGAGCCTGCAATAAAAACAACTACCGCAAGCAGGACTATCGTCGCATACTTTAGCTTGCTTCCTTTGATTTTGATCTCCTCCCCACTTTTTCACACTCAATAATATATACGAATAACATCTAGAAAAGTCTGGAAAAAGTAACATAACTGAACGGCAGATCCTGGTATGGACATATGTAACATAACCTGGATTTACGCATATATTTTAATGGGGGGTGACATTATGTCATACGGCTGCCATTCGCATTACTTTGAAGGCATAACCAGCGTAAACCACAGGCATGCACATGAATATTCGGGAATAACCAGCTGCAATCCCGATGTACCCGGCCATGCACACTATATCTATGGTGAGACTACTCTTGATAATGGCCATGTCCACTACTACAGCATCATCACAAGCCCCGAAATAGAAGTCAACGGCGGACATATCCACTACTATGAAAGTGCCACAACCTTCAATAACGGCCATATCCACCATATGCACGGCTACACAAGCCTGGAGGTATAAATTATTTTAAAAGATCGTAAAACGATCTTTTTTTATACCGATACAACAGCTTCCTGCAAAACAAAACCATCAGCATTCTTCCGCGAAGCATGATATGACTCCGCACACATGAGCGAATCCAAGCATATAATGATATCACTAATTTAGCGGAGATGATCAGCTTGTATCAATATCCACCCTTTTGCAGCAGCTGCATTTTATCTGACCCGTATTATGTAAGAGCGCAGTATAGAATAACGGTCAACAGGGCAGCTCATACTCTTACGTTGTTTAAAGACGGACGTTTGTTCAGGACTTATCCGGTGGCAATCGGCAAGATGCTGACTCCCACCCCGAAAGGCACATACAGGATCATCAACAAAGCGCTCAACCCCGGCGGCCCATACGGTGCAAGATGGATGGGCCTGAGCATCCCGGGAGGCGGCTACGGAATACACGGAACAAACAATCCCAAGTCAATTGGAAAAAATGTTTCCCATGGGTGCATACGAATGTACAACAAAAATGTCATGGAGCTCTTCAAATACGTTGGCGTAGGCACTCCAGTACGGATCATTTGATACTCAAGGTAAAAACAAATGCCAGGCATCGTTGAAGACCTGGATCAGGTATTCTGCAATTGCCTGGCATTAACCCTAAAGTTCGTTGTATTTTTTAGCATTTCCCTTGCTCAATTCAACAGGATATTTTCTGTCATTCTTGATCACCTTGTCATTAATGGCTTCAACCAGGTCGATCCCTGTTTCATTGCATAGCAGCAGCAGATAAGATGCCACATCGGCTATCTCCTCCTGAAGCTTTATCTTATCCTCACTTTTCAGGAATACATCTATCTCCGCTTCACTCTTCCATTGAAAACACTCCAGTAGTTCAGCTGCCTCAATACTGAGCGATACCGCAAGGTTCCTGGGCGTATGAAACTGCTTCCAGTCCCTGGCATCCCTGAAGCTGACAAGCTTATCGGTCAGTTGCTTTATTTGTTGATCCATAAATATTCCTCCGGATTCCTGCAGTATAGGTCTATTCAATATTCTATAAAACTTGTTGAAAACCTCCCGATAAAAGTAACACAAATCTGTTTCAATGAAGCTTATATAGGTTTTATATAGTTATTGAATACAAAAACTGCTAATGGTTAATATACTCATAATAACTTCGATGAAAAAAGGTGGACTATGGGCTGGTGGATTTTCTTGACTGCTGTTTCTGCAACAGCGGTTATGTTTGTTCCAATACATGAGTGGCAACGGCTCTTTATTGCAGGTATAGCCGGGCTGCTTATCATACTTCCGATAGATAGCACCTTGGCTGCTCTTGGGGCTTTTGGGTTCAGCTTCGCAGGGCCGGCTGTGGTTGGACTTCCATTGCCTTATTGGCTCAGTTATTTCCCCGGCGGCATTCTAATTGCACATTTTCGCCCGGCCAAGCGGATGCAAAGGCTTATATATATAATATCAGCAGCCGCCTTATATGCCTTGATAGAGCTGATCACAATAAAAGCAGGACTTTTCCACCACTTGAACTGGAATATACTTAAATCATTTATCCTTAATATTCTCTGCTTTTCCACGTTTATGTGGTATGCTGAATGGTATTATTATGACCGTTGAATGTTGAATAACGGTCTGTCAGCTTACCCTTCCATGCTTCGTTGTCGTCCCACCAGTATATCCCTTATTGTGGAAACCATTGAAATCAATTTATATATGATGATGCTGATAACTACTGATATAACCGCAAGCATAACAGCAGTCATATATGATTTGTACAAGCCCCTTCCTAGCAACTGACGTGACAAATTCGACAGGACTAAAGGCTCATGGAATAGATAAATATAGAAGGAGTATCTTCCCAGGTCCAGCAATACCCGGCTTTCTTTGAGCCATAGTGCAATATAATAGTAAGCTACAACAGCAGTCGGCACAAATACCAAGTCATAGATCAACCGGTTATATGCCGCTTTCGTATATGTGCAGACAATGACCAGCATTGCCATATAGAGCAGGATCACAATATAAGGGCGCTTAACGGAAGGCTTGAGTGAGTAGAATATACATCCCAGCTCATAAATAAAGAAGTAGTAAGTAAATGCAACAGGATATGGTTTATTTGCCAGAAAAGGTATCCCCATCAATACAATCACTTCCCAGATCATTGCCAAACCAATAAAAAACATGAGCCTCAAGCCTGTGTTTTTCAGATATCTGCGGAAAAACGGGTATGTAAGGCAAACCAACAAATACATCGGTATATACCAAAACTGATATGCAAAATTATACCCTATAAACATTCTGACAAAGCCGCTTGTGAAGCCTTCGACAACATACTGAACATCATGCACACCTGTATTGGCCAATCGTTTGAAGAAAATATCGACCCAATGATAGGACAAATAAAAAAAGCTTACAAGGAAAAATGGCTTAAAAACACTCAGCAGCTTTTTCCTGAGGTATTCACTATATGCTTCATTCTGATTATTCATCATATATTTATAACCGGCAATAAAAATGAACATGGGAACTGCAACGTGAACGACCTTATCAATGCTATTGAGCAGGAATCCCGCTTGGATATAAGAGTTGAGCTTCAGTACGTTTGCCAGATAATATGCATTGCTGTGCAATAAAACAACAAATAAAATTGCTATCCCGCTATATATGTCCAATTCAGCCTGATACTTTTTCGGCATCGCATTCTTCCCTTTCGGCATTTTATCCTGGTGTGAAATTACATTCTAAACATTTATGTATACTATATTATCACAACACGAGTTATGGTGACAGTCTATCAACTAGTTAATTTGTCAACCAACCTACTAGTTTACAAGTTAACAGGCAGGCACCTGACTTTTGTCAGTATCTGGTTTGACATTTTTTTGTCAAACTACTATAATTTAAATAACAATATAATATGAAGTTTGTAGAGGGGTGTGAATTTTAGAGTTGGCTCCCCTTTAATTTATCTTCATAGTGCATATTGTAATACTCAACTTAGAGAAGGAGGAAATGATTATGAAAAACGCAAAAAAATGGTTGTCTCTACTACTGGTGATTACAATGCTTCTTTCTTTAGCAGTATCTGGTGATTCTACCTTCTTTGGTGAAGGCCAGGGTAAAAACGGTGCCATTAAAGTTCAGATTACCGTCAGCAATAATGCCATTATGGGAATCAAGGTAACACAAAACCCCGATACCCCCGCTTTTAGCGAACCGGTATATCAAAAGCTTTCAGATTCAATTATAAAAGGACAAAACACTGATGTAGCAGCTGTATCAGGAGCTACATATACAAGCAAAGGCTTTATAGATGCTGTAAAGAAAGCCATAGCAGCATCAGGAATTAAATTGGTTCCAAAAGCTAAAGAGCAGACTCCGGTCACCAAGACAGTCGGCAGTGAAACAGATGTTATCGTTGTCGGTGGCGGTGGTGCAGGTTTAGTCACTGCTTTAACAGCAGCAGAAAAAGGCGCAAATGTTGTACTGCTTGAAAAAACAGGAATGCTGGGCGGAGCTACAGCTTTGTCAGGAGGAATTGTACCTGCTGCCGGAACCAGATTCCAGAAGGAAGCAGGTATTACCGATACTCCAAAGGCAATGGCAAGAGACATTTTCAGGCCCGCACACTACAGCCAGAATATAGCACTAGTCAATAAGGTTGCTGAAAACTCCGGCAGTATAATCGACTGGATGGAGAAGTTGGGTGTTAAGTGGACTCTTACAACAACATTCCTCTATAATGGTCAGACAAATTATAGAATGCACACAGCTGAAGGCACTGGCGCAGGTATTGTAAAAGTGCTGACTGAAAAGGTAAATAACAACAAGAACATAAAAGTATATCTGGAGACTCCTGGTACAGGACTTGTTACTGATACTAACGGGAATGTGATCGGAGTAACAGCAGAAAACAAAGAAAAGGGTAAAATGACTTTCATAGGAAAGTCGGTAGTTCTTTGCACAAGTGGGTTTGGTGCAAATAAGGAAATGATAGCTAAATATACACCTTCTGCAGCAAAGGCATATCCGATGGTAGCACCCGGTGCAACCGGAGATGGCATCCTTTGGGGAATGAACTTAGGCGCAGACGTTAAAAACATGGGTGCATATCAAACATACGGACCAATAAGCTACGAAACAAAGACCCCACTTGGATCCACAATTTTGGACAACGGCGGATTCTTAGTGAATAAAGACGCTGAAAGATTCTGCGATGAGTACATGGGATATTCACAGCTTGGTGCTGAGATAATAAATCAGCCTGATGCTTATGCATATTCAATCTTCGACTCTAATGTAGCAAAGCTTGTAGCTGACCTTTCAAAGACAGCCAAATACGGTACAGTAGTAAGCGCCAATACAATAGAAGAACTTGCTGGTAAGCTTGGCATAGACAAAGCCAACCTCAAGAAAGCTTTAACCGATTATGAAAAAGGTATTGCCAAAGGCGAAGATATAATGAACCGTACAAAGCTGCCAAAACAGTTTGCAGCTCCATACTATGCGGTAAAAGTAACAGGAGATCTTAGACATACCCAGGGTGGTCTGGTAACAGACTTGAATGCACGTGTTCTCAGAACTGACGGAACTGCAATAAAAGGATTATATGCAGCCGGTGGAGTAACAGAAGGCTTCTCAAGTGCAGGAGGCTCATCATACATGTCAGGCAACGGACTTCTCCAGGCTTTCGTATTTGGAAGGATAGCAGGGCAGGAAGCAGCTTCTGCAAAATAATGCAGTAATAGATCAAAACCTTCAATCATTATGGTTGAAGGTTTTTTTACACCAATTCAATACTTCGGACACTCTAATTATATCGTATTCTATACGGAGAACGAAGCAATTTAACAGGCAGGCACTTAACTTACAGACAACCATAAAGGAAGTTATCGTTTGATTTCAAAATGTATTTATATTATATTTTAATATAACACTTCATTTCATGATGATTTAAGGAGGAGCTATGAATCCAAAGTATAGCATCAGCGATGCTGCAAAAACCCTCGGACTTTCTAGTGAAATGCTGAGGTATTATGAGCGGCAGGGTATTTTGACGCCGGAACGTGCAGGAAACGGCTATCGTTACTTTTCATCAAAAGACATAGGGTTGCTTATCGGTGCCCGAAGGCTGCAAGGTATGGGATATACTGTTGAGGAAGTGGAATTTCTTCTTAATACCGCATCTCTTGAGCAGGTTCAGGAGATGCTTGAAAAAGCAGAGGAAAAGATAATCAAAGAGATCCGCTGGCAGCAGTTGGTTATGAGCTCAATAAAAAAGCAGCACGGGTATTTTGAGAGGCTGAAATCTCCAGGAGACAAATATACTTTAAGAACCAGTTCACCGATCTACAGGTTGGATTTTCAGCATAATACCCTGGTATTGCTTGAAGAAAACAAAATATCCAACCTTGACAGATGGGTCTCACTGCTTCCGGTAGTTGAGATATCTCCCGAATTCACTCTGGATGCCATTTATAACGGGCTTGACCAATGCAACTGGGGCCTTATGATCAGTGAAGCTCTGGCAGAGGAATTTGGACTTACCGGCACCCCCGGCGCAGTACTGATCCCTGCGCAGCAATGCTTGACAACTATTATAAGCAGCGAAGGGCCTGGTCATATAATGGCTTCAATGATCAGTGATGTTGTAGGCTATGCAGAGAGCATTGGAATGACGGTAAGCGGAAAGGCATGGGGCTACACCATCGGATCATTTACTCAGGATAAAGTTGATAGTAGGTACCACGAAATATATATTCCGGTAAAAGCGAAGGTATAGTATATTGACAAAATTTTAACTTTTTCCGTTGACTTTACAATTGTTGTAAAGCTTATTATGGTTGTAGGCCTATACCATAATAAAAGGAGGAAGGATAAATGAAACTGTTGAGAAAAAGTCTTGCAATCATCCTGTTGATCGCTTTAATGGTTACACCTTTGGCAGGGTTCCAAAGCCCGACACCGGTATATGCATCAGAAGGCCAGACATACAAAGCCGGTACATATACCACTTCAGCTCCTGGGAAAAATGGTGATATCTCCGTATCAGTCACTTTTTCTGCAAACAAGATCGAGAATGTCACCATAGCAAAACACCAGGAGACTCCAGGAATATCTGATCCCGCGTTGGACCGTATTCCTAAAGCTATAGTTGCTGACCAGTCTCTTGCAGTAGATGCGGTCACCGGCGCCACTATGACAAGCGACGGCATACTTAAAGCAGTAGAAAATGCTGTTGTCAAGGCCGGTGGTAATGTAGCTGCCCTTAAGGTAAAAGTAGCAACACAAAAGAAAACTGAAAAGATCGAGAAAACTGCTGATGTAATCGTTATAGGCGGCGGAGGTGCCGGCATAACAGCTGCAGCATCAGCGGCAGAAAACGGTGCAAAGGTCATACTTATAGAAAAAGCAGCGGCGCTGGGCGGTAATACACTGGTTTCAGGTTTTGCATGGAATGCAGTTGATCCGGAAATTCAGGGCAAAATGGATACCATGCCAGGGCAGGTCGACACTCTAAAGGGTATCCTGGCATTAAATGAAAAGGACTTTGGAAAGTTCAAAGACACACTTATAGCACTTAAGAAACAGATAAATACATACCTCTCCGGGGATACTTCAAAAATGTTTGACTCCGTAGAATTCCACATGATCCAGGCGTACCTTGGGGGCAAACGTCAGGACAAGGCAGGCAACTGGATAGAAGGTAATTATGATCTTGTAAAAACATTGGTTACCAACAGCCTGCCCACATATAAATGGGTACAGAGCTTCGGAGGCAAATTCTCAGATAAACTGTCAGCGCCGGTAGGGGCAATGTGGACAAGAGGACACAACCCTGTAGACAAAAAGAGCATATTTGATGTTATGTCCAATTATCTCGTAAAGACTGTTAATAACGGCAGCGAAATAATGCTGGAAACAAAAGCAACCAGTTTGATCACAGATAATGGAAAGGTGGTCGGTGTTAAGGCAGTTAAGACCGATGGCACTGAAGTTACACTGCATGCCAACAGGGGAGTCATTATGGCTACCGGCGGATACGGTGCAAACGCAAAGCTTTGTGCAGAATACAACAACTATTGGCCGTCTATCCCTCTTGATATGAAGACAACAAATGCCTCCACAAGCACCGGTGACGGCATCATAATGGGGAGAGAAATAGGTGCAAATCTTATTGGCATGGCTTTCACACAACTAATGCCGACTTCAAACGAAAAAACAGGAGCATTGACAGATGCACTGCTTGTTGCTCCGCAAAATTATGTATTTGTCAACAAACAAGGAAAGCGCTTTGTTAATGAATATGCTGAACGGGATGTGCTCTCATTTGCTGCTTTAAAGCAGACAAACGGTGTATTCTATACAATAGCTGACCAGCCTATGGCCCTGACCTCCCAGGATCGTAAGACACAGGCAATGATAGACAAGCTTGTAGCCGACAAACTCATCTATAAAGCTGACACCTTGGAAGGACTTGCAGATATCATAGGCTGCGACAGAGCCACCTTTGTAAATGAGATCAAAAAGTATAACTCATATGTAGATAAGGGTGCAGACCCTGAATTCCACAAGAATGTATTCCAGATGAAGGTTGAAAAAGGCCCCTTCTATGCATGTCCTGCAAAACCTGCCATCCATCATACAATGGGCGGACTGCAGATAAATTCTGATGCTCAGGTGCTCAACACCTATGGCAGCATAATTCCGGGACTATACGCTGCAGGTGAGGTAACCGGCGGTATACATGCAGGCAACAGACTTGGCGGAAATGCCATCGCAGATATATTTGTCTTCGGACGTATCGCTGGTGAAAGCGCTGCATCGAATAAATAACCCTCCTAAAAAAAGAAGCACGGGTTTTCCATAAGGAAACCCGTGCTTCTTTATGTGAAGTTTAGTGTCAGTCTGTCTAGCTTATCAACTTATTAGGAAATAAGCTATAAGACAGACAGCACCTGACCGAAAAGGCTTGATTCGGCATTGATTGACAAGCATAACTGCCAATGGTACCATGGAAATGTTTAGTGAAATGGAGGGATAGAATGAGAAGAAGAATTATAGCACTAATTATGACTTTGGTTTTTGTTATGACTCCGCTCTTTACCAAGACCTATGCATACTCAGATAATGTGATAATAAAGATCAACGGTAAGGTATCAAGCATACAGTCAAGGTATGGCAGTCCTGAAATTTACAACGGAAAACTCACAATATCCTTGAAGCCATTAGTAGAAGCTCTCGGATATTCAATGACCATTAAGGATGATATCATTACCATCCCAACAACAAAAGGAAATATTACTCTATCCATAGGTAAAAACGTATTGAACACACCTACTAAGAAAATCATAATGGAAACAAACGTTGTTTCAAATGATACAAAGAAGATTGTATATGTGGCGCCCAAAACAGTTGTAGAAGCCCTGGGGTTCAAATACAAGTACATCAAGCCAAGCTCAAAAGACAACAACCACCATATTATTATAGAAGGTAAAATTGGGACTTATGCATTGCCAATACCGCCATATACCCCACCGAGCGTCAGCTTTGGAAATGGCATAATGTCTTTTAAACAAACACCTGCAAATACATATCCACTGTTGGAGATAAAACCCCTGGTTGAATATATGGCGAAGAATTTTGCTGACTTGAATAAGGATGGCACTAAACAATATGCTTTTAGAGATGCAAATTCTCCTTCCGGTTATGACTCTTTTAGATATGACTCTATTGCAGGCGAACAAATAAGTCAGGAAATTGAAGTTTGGGATCTTACTTCAGTAGGCTATTGGGAAGTAAATGTTATGGAATGGGATACAAAGGCTGCACATGATGTTCTTAATGCAATATTCCGGTCTCTAGCAGGAGACAAAGACGGGCAATATATATTTGATAAATTCTATGAAGAAATGAGCTATATTAATATATCCGAACTCTCGAACACATGGCTGGATTGTAAGAATTCATCAACACAGTTTAAAATAAGAAACTATGCAGCAAATGAAATTATAAGCGTTTGGATAAGACTGAACCCTTCTTCTTTTAAAGAAGATATACATAAAGTGTATGGCAAGGGCATTATAAACGGCAAACCAACCGGCTATGAATATCCATTGTCAGAGTGCAAACCATTTGTTGACTATATGGAAGCAAACTTTGGCGACCGCGACTATCAGGGATACAAAAAATACTTTATAGATCACAAGAACAGCCAAAGGATTGCCTGTAACTTTCAATATAGTCCCTCAGGCGGAGAGCTTTTCGGCGAGGTAAACTACATAAATGTCATGGATAAAACCAATAATGAAGGTTATTGGGACATTGCAATAAGGATGTTTGGAGTTAATGAAAGAAGAATAATAAGACAACTTCTTATGGCCCTTTCAGGAGATGATGATGGACTTTATATATTTGACAGGTTTACTGAGGCATGGGACTCAAACGGCAAAAAAGGTGTCCTCGACAAATGGCAGACAGCCCCCAACGGCAGGCAATATATGTTGAAGACGGTCACAGCCGGGTCGAAGCTTTTGCTGAAATAAAAAGACATGGATTCAGTCTGACAGGCCGGCAGTAATTCCTTTATATTTATGTTTTCTCGATTTGATATATAATTATTCCAAAGGGATCAAGAAGGAGTTATTATGGAAGCTATGTTAGGGTTTGCAGCTTTATTTATTATTTATATCGCAGGCGGGATAGTCCTTTCAAAGGCAGCTATGTTCATAAGCTCCATAGTCACTGATATTTTGAGGAACTCATTTGGAAAATATAAGGGAAATAGCAACTGATGCTGCTATTTCCCTTCTGTTTTACCGCTGCAGAAATGCTGAGTGATGGTCTGGTAATAGGGTCAATGGTGCCTGGCACTTACATAATTGTACAAAGGCGCTTACTGCTATTATTCATATTTAATAAATTTTCCTTCCTCAATAGCATTAAAGAGAGCTTTACCAATGAAAAAAATAAGTACAAAAATAACTGATATACCTGCATATTCTAAGCGGGTCGTTCCTGTTATCATTGATTTGTTATTATAACGAATATCTGTTATCTTCTTGCTGCTAGGCAGATAGCGTATCAATACATTATCAGTGATTTTCTTAGAATTTATATCATCAATAAAAAACCAGTCAATAGTAACACTACAAAAATATAAATCTCCTTGCTCATCATATATATGATAATCATTGTGTCTATGATTACTAGGCTTAATTTCTTCTATTTTAATAATCTTTATTGATTTCTCTATACCGCCATTCATATACTCTTGAATATACTTAGCAATATCCCCAGAACTGAGTACAAGTATAAGTATAAATATAGCAACAGATATAGCAAATGATGCTTTTTTAAATCTAATCACCAAAAAGAAACAAAGTAAAGCCAAAACTAATAACAAAGCTATTCTCATAATTTACCTCTATATAAAATCAATTATTAACCAATACCATTATACCAATAAAACCCAGCTAAAAACACTATAATATGTAAACTGTTACCTTAACCACCCAACGTTACTCTGACTACCCCAAAATAAAAAAACCTTGGAAATCCAAGGTTTTTATCAATCAGTAAAAATGGTGTGCCCGGAGGGAGTCGAACCCACGACCTTCTGATTCGTAGTCAGACACTCTATCCAGCTGAGCTACGGGCACATTATTGATTTTTGAGCTCATTTTCCATTATAGTGAATTGTGCGGGATAAGTCAATGTGAAAATCCAGGCAGTTTAGTAATTTATCCTTAATCCATCCACTGCCAGGTCCTTGATCCAGAGGAATTTCCGGAGGAAGACATGTACTTTGTCATCTTTGATCTCGATGTCCTTCCGGAGATACACACTGATTCCATCGACTTCATATACGTCGAACTTATCAATATGCTTGGGCTTCTCCAACTGAACTGTCGGAGTCGGTATAACACATCAGCCGGAGCTTGAGCTATGGATATAGAGCATAATTGTATTTTCTTTTGAATGTCTTTTGATATATGAAGCAGCATCCTTATCTATTACAATATTCATGAAACACACCTCACTTCCGATAGGATCATGTTGATAAAAAGTCCGTAAAATATTCGATTTTACGGACTTGGGTTATATTTATTATATCATAAATCCGCAAGGATTTTTGATATTTGCCCATGTGCGTTTTGCGGAGCAAAAAATCGCACGGGCACTCAAATAAATATATAATGTATGCGCTTTTGCGCATACATTATAACAGATTTTTTGAGGCAGCCTATACTTTTTTACAGCTCCATATCCTGATCAACGGTATCTTCCGCTGGCTCTGCCTTCTTAGTTTTTTTGATTATCATTGCCCCTACAAATATCAGCGCGGCAGGTATTATGCTCCTCTTTATGGCCCAGTAGGCCCTGCTGTCAAACAGATACTCCAGTGCCGAATGCTCAAGGGCATTGACCACTCCCATTATGCCAAGTATCAGGACTACTATACCCACTGCCCTTTTGTTTTCCATAAGTACCCTATAGTCAAATATCGTTTCGTCCTCTACTACTTCTCCCCTTCTCAGCTTTCTCCTTATGGCGTAGCTGTCAAAGAAGCTGAAAAACCATGTGGGTATTATGGTCAGGACTATCAGGCTTTCCATGTTTATATAGCTGAAAAGCACTATGGCTCCAATAAAACCAAACATCAGCTGGAAGCCCCTCTTGAAAAGGTTCATGTACATCTGTGCTGCTCCAGGCACTGTGGCGAAGCAGAAGAAGATAAAGCTTTCCATAAACCCTCCCCTATAGTACTGTCCCTCGTTTGAAAAAACCGACTTCTGAATACAGCTGCTGCATATCTTGTTGCCGTTCACTTCCAGGGAACACTCCTCGCAAATGGGCTGTTTGCACTTATCGCAGATATATTTGGCTTCTGCGTTGTTATGATATTTACATTTCATCTGAACTTCCTCCCTTTTTCTCCATTTCCATTCTTCCTGTAATCCCATCAAGTTGAGTGATCCCGCTTGTGAACTTATCCAAGCCCTCATTTATCGAACTAATGGGCTGATATAATCTTTCCTTCACACTTTCCTTTCTGCTATCCCAATTATTCTGCATCTGTGACACATTGCCTGTGGGAGCCACATTTATGAGCAGCAGTATCAGTCCCGCTGCAACCAGGCTCATTCCCCAGTTGGCTACCTCTCCAAGGGTATTGTGATGTGATGTCTTGTATTTTTTCAGGTTTATCGTTTTCATTATGTCTGCCTTCAAATCTATTGGAGGCAGCACCATATCCTTGATATCGGGCTTCAGTATGCTTTTTATTTCCCTTATCTCCTGCAATTCCCTTCTGCATTTTTCGCAAGACTTCAGATGCCTTGCTATTGCATGGCTTTCCAGCTCGCTTAAATTCCCGGTAGAATATTCATGAAGATTGTATCTGTAATCATTGCAGCACATTTTTTTCACCTCCGCAAATCAATTCTTCCAGTCTGAGCTTCAGAAGGTTCTTGCCCCTGTAAAGCCTTGTCTCAATGGTCCTTTTGGGATCACCGGTTATTTCCGATATCTCCTGGGGGCTGAAATCCTCGAAATAGTAAAGTATTATTACCGTCTTATAAATCTCAGGCAGCTCCTCCACCACTTTCCTTATGTATGCCCTGTTCTCCTGCTTTATGAGCTCTTCCTCAGGGCCGCCTCCGCTGTCTGCGATGGTATCATAAATATCTATCTCTTCCTCGCTGTTGTCATATATGGTAGATATGGTCTGGAGCCGCTTTTTTCTGGTCCAGTCGATACACCTGTTTACTGCTATCCTATAGAGCCAGGTCGAAAAGGATGCTTTGCTCTGATAGCTCTTCAGGTTGTTGTACAGCTTTATGAATATCTCCTGGGTCAGGTCCCGGGCTTCCTCCTGATCGTGCGTATAGTGATATACAGTTGAAAAGACCTTGGTCTGATATCTGTCTATTATCACTGAGAACAGTTCTGTCTTGCCCTTTATTATATATGAAACCAGTTCCTCATCCCTCAACCTATCACTTCCCACCATACAAATATCAAGAGCGTATCATCTGCAACAAAGCCTGCAGTTTCAACGAAAAAAATAACAATATAATAATATTTTGATTTGAATCTGAAGTTTTATTTCTCTTTACTGTTTAATACGCAAAAAACCTGTCCTTTACTTCACAAAAATAATAAAGAATGATAAATAGTATCATGTCCATATATATAGTACAGCAGCCATATACGGCTGTAAATGGCTGCTGACAATGGCATTTTATTCTAGCTGAAATGCTTCATTACCTCATCAAAGCTGTGAATATAACCTTCCGTCATCTCCACCAGCTTATCCTTTGACTCATAGGATATCTCGTCCGCTACTGCAAAGACCCTCATCCCTGCAGCTTTGGCCGCCATCACCCCGGCCAGTGTATCTTCAAAGACAAGGCATTGCTCAGGCTTCACGCCCATATCCTCTGCCACCTTCAGGTACACATCCGGATGCGGCTTCCCTTTTTCCACCTCGCAGGAGGTCCTTATATTCGAGAAATACTGCCTTATACCATGATTGGCCAGCATATGGTCCACCAATTCTCTGGAATTGCTGGTGGCAATGCCCAGTGTAAAGCCCTTTTGATGAAGCAGCCTCAACAGCTCTTTGACTCCGCCTTTAAGCTTGATATGCTTCTTGTAGTATTCCTCAGCCATAGCATTCCACTCGGCTTTTATCTCCTCAAGGCTTTCAGGAAGGTCAAACCGTGCCTTGAAATATATTGCAGTCTCCGAAAAACTCATCCCTTCGATTTCGGACTGCAGCCTTTCAGGGAGTGTTATCCCTCTTTTGCCCAAGAATTCTATGTCCACCTGCTTCCAGATCCACATGGAGTCCACCAATGTCCCATCCACATCAAATATCACTGCTTTTATATTCTCGTACATATGCCCTCCGAATCATAATGTCTGCTTTGTATAGTATGCGCTCTGCCTCGAGCAAATAGTTATTTATAACAATTTACCATAAAGGCAGAAAAGAATAAAGGCTCATTTCTGAGCCTTATTCTATATTTATATTTCCGTTGCTGGTCTGGAGCTCTATCTTGTACTGACCTGACCCAAGCTTGCCCTGGGCTTCGGTTACTGTGCCCTGCTTCTTCATCTGCAGTGGCTTTTGACTTTCTATTTCCCCGAAATTGGTCTTTGCGTATATGTCGCCGTCATTGATGCTCATAGACCTGAAATAAATGTCTCCAAAGGCATTCTTCACATATGCGTCTCCGGTCACAGCTTCTGCTTCTATCCTGCCGTTCTTGTTTTCAACAGTTATGCCGCCTTTTGCACTGTTTATGTTTATATCTCCGAAGGCATTGGTCAGCTCCGCCTTGCCGTTGACATCATTAACGGTGATCTGTCCGTTGTTGCTGGTTACCTTTGCATCACCGCCTATGACCTTGGCATCAATATCTCCGAAGTGTCCTTCTATGACAGCCGATCCGGATATATTCTCCGCCTGTATCTCGCCATTCCGGTTCATTATCTCTGCTTTCCCACCCACATTGCTTACCTCTATATCACCGAAGGAATTCTCCACATCCACATCTCCGCCGATATTCACTGCTTTTATCGCTCCATTTTTATTATCAATGATACATTTGCCGCCTATGCCCTCTGCGCTTATGTCACCAAAGCTGTTTGATGCACTCAGGCTCACCTGCTTTGGTACATATATCACAAAATCTATCTGCGCCCTTGAAATATCCTTCTTATTCAGATCCACCGGCTCTTTGGGGGATATCTCTGTGATCTCCCCTTCCTTTATTTCCACCGAATCCTTGATGTACTCCCTAGCCTTGGCTTCATCATTATACTTTACCGATACCTCTGCTTCGATCCTTATGCTTTTATTATCCGTAGGAACTACCTTTATATCGCCATAGTCATTGGTAACCTTGAGCTCCTTGATATTGTAGTCCTTCGAGATGTCATCCTTGATAAAGCTCTCGGTTATCTGTTTGTTATATTTGATGCCGTCGATCACCGAGCCTCCATGGAACCCGAAAAACATGTGTCCCGGAGCATCAATATTCATGAACCTGACTCCGTTGGCTATAAGCCCCAATATTATTATAAAAACTATGCACAAGCCGTCGACGCTGAGCTTCACCTCATTACCGCTCCTGCCGTAAAGCAGCATATAGAGCACCATTTCCACACCCAGTCCTATAAGCAGTACCGGCCAGTATCTATATATGTCCTTTACAGGTATCTCCATAAAATTCTGTGCGAACAGCAGTGCACCGACGGTAATGAGTCCAACTGCCAAGGTAATGCTGCCCACTTTTTTCCTTATCATTCCTGTCCCTCCATTCCTAAATGTTCTGCGGCGTGTAAACTTTGATGCGGATCACATCGCCGCTTTTGTTTATTTCTATAGTATAATACGGATACCATAGGAAAAAGTCTTATGATTCTTTAGACTTTCGATATTTATTTTTAACGTCAAAAAAGGCCCTGCAGCTTTTATGGGGCTGCGGGGCCTTAAGTTGGTTTTATATTACCGCTTGTTGTGGCGGCTGATAACGACTGCTGAGTTACGCGGCAACAGTTTGTAAGCTTGTATAGGGCCGCGTCAAACTCGCATTCAGCGCGTTTTTTGCTGAGATGACAATAGTAACTCAGTACATATATAATTTAACTGGCTATCGGCTCAGACACTGACGCTGCTTTTCCTATACTGCGCTAACAATCTCTAAGCCACTACACTAGGCACTCTTTTATCAGCAGGCACAACAGCTCCGTTTGCCTAAATCTCAGATATAATCTATAATCACCTATACTCCTTTACCTCTTCCTGCCCTCTTAGTACCCTCAGCGCTCCCTGGGCCATTGCCTTCATCTCCATCTCACCGGGGTATACCTTTACCGGCGCTATGAACTCCACCCGTTCCTTTATCCAGCCTACCAGCTCCTGGTCATTGGCTATTCCTCCGGTCAGCACTATTG
>CAZNMO010000004.1:45596-51845 GCA_964574195.1 uncultured Clostridiaceae bacterium
CTACCTTGCCCTTAAGCACTGTTGCCCCGGCACCGATCTCCTTGGCTATCTGGTAGGCCATAGCCTCGTAAATAAGTCTGGCATATGAATCTCCAGACTTTATCCTTTTCATGACCTCTCTGCCGTCATTGGTCCCAAGATATGCGGTCAAGCCCCCGCCGCCTACGATTTTCCGCATGATCTCCGCCTTGGTATATCTGCCGGAAAAACACAGCTCTACCAGCGAGCCTACGGGAAGCCCGCCGCTTCTTTCAGGTGAAAATGGCCCATCGCCGTCCAATACGTTATTGACATCCACTATCCTGCCATTTCTATGAACCCCAAGGGATATTCCTCCGCCCAGATGTGCTACCAACAGGTTCAGCTCACGGTATTCCCGGCCCAGTTCTGCTGCTGCCCTTCTTGCCGCCGCCTTCTGGTTCAGCGGATGATCCTTGGCTTTTCTTTCTATCTCCGGCATTCCGGATATCCGGGCAATATCCTCCATTTCGTCAACAATGACCGGATCGACTACATATGCCGGTATTCCAAGAGGTCCGGCTATTTCAGATACTATGACGGCCCCCAGATTTGATGGATGCTGTCCCATTACTCCCTGCTCCAGGTCCTTCAGCATCTGTGCATTTATGCTGTAAGTACCTCCAACTACCGGTTTCATATTGCCGCCCCTGCCTACCAAGGCGTCCAGGCTTTCGAGCGCTATGCCCTGCTGAGTCAGAGTGTCAAGGACCAACTGCTTTCTGAAGCCGTACTGGTCATATATCTTGCCATAAGCCTTCAGCTCCTCTGCCGAATGGGATATCACCCTAGTAAATATCTCTTCTTCATTCTTGAAAACAGCTATTTTTGTTGAGGTAGATCCGGGATTTACCGTGAGTATCATATATTCCTTATTCATAATTGACCCCCGCTGTCGCTATTTTAAGCTGCTCAGATGCCTGTTGAAAAGCTCGTCAAAATCCTTGCCGCTTACTTCCTCACATACCTGTAGAAAATCCTCCGTAGTCGCATTCCTGAAGGAATACTTCTGATAATAGCTTTTCATGATATCGAAAAAGGCCTTGTCTCCAACCTGTTTGCGTATCTCGCTCAGGAGCACTGCTCCTCCGGTGTAGACTGCCGGACCATAATCATCCCAGTTCTTATATTTGTCCAGGGATTTGAGTATGACTCCATCATAGGTCTTTGTCCTGATATCCTCCTTGGCGGCGTCCTCTAGAGATTCATAGTAAAGCTCTGCATTGCCCTTACCATACTCTTTTTCTGTGAATATGCCTTCGGAATAAGTCGCAAAGCCTTCATCAAGCCACGCCTCATCTATCTGATCGTTTCCTACCACTCCATACCACCACTGGTGGGCTGTCTCATGGACTGTTGTGAGCAGCAGGTTATCGCCCCTAAAATCATTCTCATAGTATTTTGCATTTATATATACTAGTCCGGGATACTCCATCCCACTTGGAAACTCTGTCTCAACTACCGAATAAGTAGGATATGGGTAATTTCCGAAGCTGCTGTTGAAAACCTCCAAGGACCGGATGCCGTATTCCAGAGCTTCCTTACCCTTGCTCTCATGGCCTTTATAGAAATAGGACTTTACTATGGTACTTCCCGCCTTGCCTTCAGCTACCAGGAACTCATCACTGGCTATAAAAGCAAAGTCTCTCATGTTCTCGGCGCTGAAGCTCCAGCTTTTGCTTTCACCCTCCGTTTTTTCCTCTTTCAGTGCTCCGGAAGCTGCTATAGTATAAGCTGCAGGAGCTTTTATACTGACGCTGTAATCCGAAGCATCGCTGTAGAAGGGATCTCCTACAGAATAGTACTTATCCAGGTTCCAGCCATCGGTATCATATACAGCTGCCACAGGATACCAATTCCCCATGTTGATGTTCTTTTCTCCATAACCGAAACGTTCTCCGGCAGGCGGAATGACCACCTTGTACGTCAATGCGAGAACGATCTGCTGCTGAGGCTTCAAGGGCTCAGGAAGTACTACCCTGAGTATGGTATCTCCCTCTCCCTGCAGGCTGTACTGAAGTGCTGTCCTCTTTTCCCCGGCAAGCTCAACTAGAGTGATCTCACTATATCCGGGCTGAAAGCCCCTGGAATATGCTCTGGAAAAATCATCGAAAAGAAACGGCGCTGTCTCCTTTTTCTTGAATGCATTGGTGTACACATGGAAATAAAGCTCGGCAAGCTCTACACTCTCACTATTGATGTATGTAACCTGCTGCTCTGCCGAAAGTGTATTCTTGACCGGATCCAATACCGCATTTATCTTGTATTCATTCCTGTCAGCCCTGTTTTCCGCCTGAGCCGGCACATTCACAGTCACAGGCGCCTTGGGCGGCTCCTGCCGTTTATAATCACAGCCTCCTATTATCGTTACAAGTGTAAAGACTATAAGGATAAAAACCGATGTCAGTTTGGCTTTTCGAATCAATAAAATCAACCTTCCTTTTCATTATTAATGATCAATACAAAATTGTATTCCACACAATACTTCTTTTGTCCTTCCGTTAATATTATTCTGCATAATAAATTTAATAACCAGAACATATCCATACAGATTTTAATATATATGCTAATTTCTAAAAAAAACTCAAAAAAATTTCACAAATTATCCATATTTTAGTTGTAAAATTATGAAAACCTATTTATAATTTACTAGTGGCTATTAAAACAGGTTCATTGTTTCAGGAGGTTGAAATGTCTAAAATCTTGATCGTTGATGACTCGCTTGTCATGAGAAAGAATATGCAGACCATTCTTACAGGAGCGGGCCATACCATTGTTGCCGAAGCGGCAAACGGAGTCCAGGCATGTAGGGAATATAACAAACATCAGCCTGACTTGGTTACTATGGATGTAACCATGCCATACATGAACGGAGTAGATGCCCTTAAGAAGATCATATATGAGTTTCCCGATGCTAAGGTCGTTATGGTAAGCATCGCGAGCAGCAGCAAGCTGATTTTCGAAGCCATGCAATGCGGAGCTGCCAACTATGTTCTCAAGCCTTTTACAGTGGAAAAGGTCCTAACCACTGTAAACCAGGCATTGAAGATCAATGAACAGATCAGCAGCGAAACAGTAAGCAAGATATACAAGGCGCTGCATTCACATCAGCTATAGTCCTCTCATCAGCACCATATAAACAGGAATGAACAATACACTCAAGGCTGTGGTCACAGTGACCATGACCGTTGCATATCTATAATCCGAATCATAAGCCTTGGCGGCAATGGCGGACTGCGCTATGGCAGGCATTGCTGCCTGTATTATGAAAACCTTTGTCATCAGGCTTGGGATCGGAATGAGCATCGACATCCAATAGACAATAAGCGGCGAAAATACAAACCTTCCAAAGATCATGGCGATCATGTCCTTGTCTATTTTTATGTCCCCAAGCTTAATGGTACTGAAGGTGATCCCGATGAAAAGCAGCGACAGCGGGGTAGTCAGGTTTCCTATGTATTTGAAGCTGTCCATGACAAACATCGGAGGCTTGATACCGGTCAGTATCAGAAGGATCCCTGTAATAAAACCCATAAGCGGAGGCGAGAAGATCCGCTTCATGGTATTTATGCTCAACACCTTGTCTTTTGTTCCTCTCTTGTCCCTGCTAATGCAATACATTCCTATAGTCCAGAAAAGTGTGGTATTTGCAGCATAATAGAACAATACAAAAGGTGTGCTTTCCTCACCAAACAGGGCCAGATTTACCGGCAGACCCATGAATATGGTGTTGGAAGCAAAGAACATTACCTGAAATACACCCTTTCTTCCAGGCTTTACCCTTATCAACTGTGTAATAACACTTGCCAATACATAACTGATGAGCATGGTTCCAAAGGGTATGAGCAGTCCTCTGCCTGCGCTGTAAAGCTTGTCCCTGTCAAAGACCGTGACCAGATTTGAAATGATCATGGCCGGCATAGATATGTTCATCACCAGACTGGTGAAAAGACTTCCCACCTTCTCATCAAACATGCCCCGCCTGGTGAGATAATACCCCAGAGCAATTATCACAACAAGGCTTAACGCACTTTGCAGAGAGTCCAATATAATTTCTAGCATAAGTTCCCCCATGATCTTCTCTATGTTTTATATTATTTTATACAGCTTATCAAGCTTGAGCCTTCTTACAATCAATCCTACCAAAGGCAGCAAAAACAGATAGTATGAATATATTGGATATGTGCTGTTTGCTCCCAGAGCTGCTGCAGGAACTGCCCCCGCAATATTCCAAGGTATCATGGCCGAAAGAACTATTACAGTGTCCTCCAGGTCCAATGCCAGCTGATACTTATCAATGCCCGCAGAGATATACATACTTCTGGCCAGTTGATAAGCCAGCATCACGGCAAGGGTCTGGCTGCAGCCGAAGGACCCTGCCATTATGCTGGTTATGATAAGGGTAGCATATATCCCAACCTTATCTCCCAGCCTTATTATCCGGGCTTCTACATCCTTCAACAATGCAGTTCCCTCAAACACGCCGGATAGTGCAAAGGACACAAGCACTATGAGCGTGACATTGATCATCGATACTATACCGCCACCGCGCAGTATCTCTGCAAGCAGGCCTTGCTCGGGCATGCTGTAACCCATTAGCATATACTTTATGACATCTGCTGCAGACTCCCCCTGGAATACTACTGAGATGATCATCCCACATATTATACTGACCAGCATGGAGCGTTTGACCTCCACCCTGAAGGCAGCAAGCGCCAAAATGATCAGTGCGGGCAATATCACTACCCAGTTCAAGCTGAAAGCGCCAAGTATCCCTTCACTTACGCTGCTTTCGGCAAGATTCAGAGGATTGCGGAAGGATAATACGCCATATATGATCATACACAGGCCAAAGGGTATCACCGAAGTTCTGAACATATTCCTGATATTGGTATAAAGCTCGGTCTCGGTAATCGTCGCTACCAGGTTGGCGCTGGAAGACATTGGCGAGCATCTGTCCCCGAAATACGCTCCCGCTATTATTGCCCCGGCTACCAGATTGATATTGATGTTTCCTCCCTTGACCATTACAATAAGTATCGTGCCTATGGTGCCGACCGTCCCGAAGGAAGTTCCCAGCAGAAAGGATACAAGGCAGCTGAGCAAAAATGCATAGAGTATGAAATAGTTAGGGTCCATCAGTCCGATCCCGTAGTACACCACATATGCCACAGTGCCGGAAGCCCTCCATACTGCCGTTATGGCCCCTATCAGAAGAAGTATGTTTATTATCACAAAGGACTTTTTTGAGCCCTTCAATATCATTCCTAAAAGCTCCTTTGCAGTGAAGCCCCTCTTGTAAGCCATTGCCGAAAACAGTACCAATCCGACAAAAAGGGGATAAAATATCTTTATCCCCTTATACACACTGAACATAAGTAGCGTAAATATGCTGCCCAGCGCGATCATAACATCCATAAGCTTTGACCCCCAAGCCAGAATCTTTATCATTATGATAATTATATCCCAATTGGTTGGCCTTTGCCATAGAAAAGTCAGTGCCCCTCATCCAGGCTTCTTTTTTCAGCCAGTATTCTTTTGTATTCCAGATCAAGCTGCACCACATCATCACCCTTGCCAGGCATGGATAACCGACTTATTATCTCCGACAGTCTGGTATCCAGCAGCATCCTTTGCCGCTCCCTGTCCGCATCCGCCTTAACTGCTGGCTGGCTTTTCAATTCAATGAACTCTCCGTAGCCCCCTTCGAAGGTGCCGAACTTCAGATCCTCTACAATGATAAGCCTGTCTGCCGTACTGCCTATGAGCTTTCTGTCATGGGAGGCGAATAACACCGTCCCTTCATAAAGCTTCAGTGCATTCTCCACCGCCTCCATGGAGTAAATATCCAGGTAGTTGGTCGGCTCATCAAGGATTATCACATTGGCATCAGAGCAGAAGATCTTGGCAAAGCAGACCCTTACCCGCTCTCCGCCACTCAACTGTCCTGCCTTCTTGAATACATCATCCCTGCGGAATAACAGCCTTGCCAGCATTGTTCTGGCAAAATGCTCCGGATAGCTGCTTCCCCGCATCACATTTTCCAATATCGTTGCACTGTCCTCCAATATTCCGGTATCCTGACTGAAATATCCCAGCCTTACCCCATTGGCAAGCTTTATGGACTCATCACCTTCCACTATCATTTTGAGCAGGGTGGACTTGCCTGTCCCATTGCCGCCTATAAGGGCTGTCTTGGAACCGTTTGTTACCTCAAAGTCTGCTTCCCTG
>CAZNMO010000004.1:51855-53078 GCA_964574195.1 uncultured Clostridiaceae bacterium
CTTGGTACCAAAAGCCTTTGTCATTCCCTTTCCGGATATGAGCACTCTACATACAGGCTTTTCTGCAGCCTGTATGTCTATTTTCACCCGCAGCTGCTCCTTTGGCTTTTCCTTGACCTCCAGCTTGCTTATCCTTGTCTCCATGGCCTTGATATTCTTACTCAGATTGGCATTGGCCTTCTGGTTCCCCATCTTATGCAGTCTTGCCTCCGAGCATCCCATTCGTTTGGGTGTGACTCGCATGGAAGCTCTTCTTTGCCTTTTTTCCAATATGGCCTCCTCCAGTGCACTTTTGGCAGAGACATACTGCTCGTATTCAAACTGTTCCCTGTCACGCTCCAGCTCCTTCTGCTGCTTATACTGGGTATAGCTGCCGCTGTACTGCTTCAGCCCCCCGTTCTCTACCTCCACGATCTTGCTGCAAAGCCTGTCTAGCAGCTCTCTGTCGTGAGATACCAGAAGCAGCAGCCCCTTGAAGCCCGAGAGCTTTTCCTCCAGCAGCTCTATCCCCTGTATATCCAGATTGGCTGTAGGCTCATCGGCCAGAAGTATATTGCTGTTTTCCGACAACGAGCTGGCGATCTTGAACCTGGTCCGCTCACCTCCGCTTGCAGTCTGAAGACTTGCATAATCCAGCCCAAACTCCCTGGCCATGCGCTTGTCGACCTGGGAATCCTCCTCCAGCTCCAGCTGCCTTATATAGGAGATATCGCCATAGCTGCGTATTGTACCCTCATCCGGTGCAAGGCTTCCTGACAGCATATCCAGAAGTGTGGTCTTACCGGCGCCGTTTGCTCCGACGATACCGATCCGCTCCCCATAGTAAGCCTTGAAATCCTTTATATCAAGTATAAGCCTGTCACCATAATATTTTATCAAGTTGTTGATTTCGATCATAAGCATAAAAAAATCCCTCCTGTCTTTCCGGAGAGAATACACATATAGAGAAACAGCCGCCCATGCATATAAAATCATAGGGTGCTGGTCATATATATTCATATCTTCAAAGAATTCGTATTCTAACCGGAACTGAATGCAAGGCAAATAAATCCCACTAGAGGGATATCAATGCCCTAATTAAGTTGTTCCAAATTAAAATACTATTCTCATGTCTTAAATACCTCGATCTTTCCTAGTTTCGCTTTTATTATAGTATTGAGCATTGCCGAAGTCAAGTTACATTCTATTACTGCTATGAAAAAGCAAATTAGAGGTTAATGTGA
>CAZNMO010000005.1:0-13171 GCA_964574195.1 uncultured Clostridiaceae bacterium
TTGATAAATCATCTGAAAATCACAAATTCAAAAGCGAAGACTCCGCTATTTATAGCTGTTGACGAGGAGGGCGGAAGAGTAAGCAGGATGCCAAAGAATATCAGGGATATTCCATCAAGCGGAGCAATAGGCTCAGTATACAACAGCGAACTTTCCTATCAGGTGGGGAGGGTCATTGCCGAGGAAATAAAGGCCTTTGGCTTTAATATGGATTTCGCACCTGTTCTTGATATCAACAGCAATCCAGACAATCCTGCAATAGGCGACAGGGCTTTCGGTTCAAATGCAGAGGTTGTCAGCAAGCTGGGAGTCAAGACCATGAGGGGGCTGCAAGCCTCCGGAATAATATCCGTAGTCAAACATTTTCCGGGTCACGGAGATACCTCGGTCGATTCACATTTGGGCTTGCCGTATGTCGCTCATGATCTGAACAGGCTTAGAGGCTTTGAACTTGTTCCATTCAACGCTGCTATAAAGAACAATGCAGATGCGGTAATGATCACCCATATACTCCTTAGCAAGATCGACCCTCAGAATCCGGCTTCAATGTCAAGAAAGATCATTACAGACATCCTGAGAAACCAGATGAAATTCAATGGAGTAGTTCTGACCGATGATATGACAATGGGGGCTATCGTCAAGAACTATGACATAGGTACTGCAGCGGTAAAGGCGGTGAATGCCGGTGCAGATATCGTACTTGTGTGCCGGGGCTATAAGGATGAAACTGCAGTGCTCAAGGCTTTGATAAATGCGGCAGCAGTTGGGACATTACCTGCCAGGAGAATAGATGAGAGTGTATATAGAATATTGAAGCTGAAAGGACAGTATGGTCTTGCAGATAGCAGGAAAAGCCAGGTGGATGTCAATTGGATCAACAACGAAATAGATAAAGTCCTGAAAATGTATAATGGGTATAAACAAAAATGACGAGGCATCAGTCCTCGTCATTATAAATGCATATACGGTTTCTTCCACCGTTTTTGGCTTTATACAAGGCTATATCGGCATTGTTGATCAGCTTGTCCACACTGTAATTATCATCCATGATCTGAACGGCTGAAATACCGATGCTTATTGTGACCATTACAGTAGAGTCTCCAAAAAAAGTTCTGGTATTTTCCATGGTCTCCCTTATTTCTTCTGCCACCTTGATGACATTCTCTCTGCTCGTGTCAGGCATAATTATCAGGAATTCTTCACCGCCGAACCTACCCAGGATATCGGTGCGCCTTATCCTGTCCTTGCAGACATTGACAAGTGTTTTCAGCACCTCATCCCCTGCCAGGTGGCCGTATCTGTCATTGACCATTTTAAAGTGGTCGATGTCTATCATAAGGAAAGAAATATGGTAGCCGAATCTCCTGGATTGAAGCAGGGCCATTTCCGCCTCCTCCATAAGCCTTCTTCTATTGTATATCTGTGTCATGGAGTCATAGTTGGCCATGTCGTTCAGCACCTGGATCATTTCCTTCTGCTTTGAAACATCCTGTATGAAGTAGACATAGCCTACATTTTTATTATTTTCTGTCAAAACAGTTTTCCGGAATTCATAATATTTCTGAGTGTTTTTATTGACCAGCTTCATCTCAAACAAGTCATCATGCTGCTCTAATAGCAGCCTTCCTTCCTTGAAACGGGATACGTCTGTTCCTATGTTTTTCAGGTCCAACCATTCAAATATCTGTTTACAGGCTTTATTAAAATCGATCAGCCTGTATTTATCATCGATCACAATGATCCCTTCGCTTATTTCCGAGAAGGCAACATCCTTTACGATTTCCTTCAACTCAAGGAAATCATAACGGAAAAGGGCAATGTAAAAGCATATGGCTGAAATGCTCAAACCGAAGGGAGTAAGGTCAAGGCCTAAAGGTGAAAGCCCTGCAATGTAAATAATATTCACTGCAGCAGGCCATAGTGAGCCGAAGAACATCCAGTAAGCAGGGGTACCATATTTATACTCTGCATTGCTCCATGAATTAAAAAAAACATAAATGGCGAAAATCTGAATTATGTATGCATATGCGATATTTACATAATACCATGGACCTTTGGACAGTATCGAGAGTAAATGACCCTGATATTCAAATGCTGAGATATCAGTGTATATCAAATGGTGGAATTCATTGGTCACACTAAAGAAAAGAGTAAGAAAGGGAAACAGCATTATTAGTATTGTTGCTTTTAAAGAAGGTTTATTCTTATAATGGTATTTATATGCAAAAATCATCCAGAAGGCAGTCATAAAAGGCGCACCAAAGTATTCAAGCTTTACAAAGAAGGTAATTTGCTCAATACTGGTTGCACATAGCTCAAATCCATAGCCAATTATATATATGGATATAGCAAGACACATTATTGAAAAAGGGCCCGAGTAACTGTTCCTCTGCTTTGATAATGAGTAAAGGAAGAAGATAAAAAAAGAAATACCAAATAAAAACAGCATAGGAGCCAAAATTCCTATCATGTCGATCCCCCCTTATTCAATCCGATGTGCATGAGCTTTAGGCTGCTTGCATGGATGAATATAAAACGTACACAAACTACGCTAAAATATTACAAAAATCAACAAAATATACCAAAGGTATTTTTATTAATTATTATATAACATTTCGTAAGAATATGCACTAGGATTTACATTGTATCTATTGGTTATTCGATCCCGTATTTCCCGTGTTCTTCACGACCTCTTGAGTTTTTCGCTGATACATAAAGGTTCTTAAAATTATCCACACCCGCATAAAATACCTCTGAAGGGCTGTTAAAACCTTTACTGCCAAGCTGGGACAACAGCAAGCAGTATCCAACCCAGCAGAACTGAGATTTTCCTCCAGTAGCTCCCCGTCAATTACTATATCCTTCATAAGGCCTGGGCTTGTTGCTGTGATGTTTGCCTGAGAGGGGGTAAGGGGTGCCTTGCCGGCTTTGGGTAGTACGGACATCTGACCGTCAGACTCCAGTATGGCAAATTCCACATCTGCAAGGCTAAACATATTTTTCTCACGCAGCTTCATGTTAAGTTCATCTATGGTCAGACGGATCCTGCGAAGGTTGTCCTCTACGATGCTTCCATTATCTATTACAGTGACAGACTCTGAATTGACCAACTTCCTGACCCTCATGCTCTTGATATGCAGATAATCGGTGACGATCACCAGAACAGACAGACATACCAGGGCCGTACCGGCAGTTATTTCATTGCTTGTAGCTCCCATTGTCATGTTTGCGACAAGGGAGCCTAATGAGACAGCTACAAGAAAGTCAAAGAATGTCATGTTTGATATAAGCTTTCTTCCCATAAGCCGGGTAAGGAAAAGGCTCCTGCATAACAGCAGGATGGTGCGAAGTCAGTAAAAGTGGCAAGCAAAAGATCCTTCGTTTCACTCAGGATGACAGATAAGAGTCATCCTGAGCGTAGCGAAGGATCTTACCCTTACGTCACATCATTCCTATACTATGCAATAGAACCCTTCTGTTTCTCCAAGCACATGATCATGTTAAATCAGCCTTTCCTTTATTGTTCTGGGACTCATCCAGCGGAGCAGGTTCAATTTTGAGCCTGCTTTATCATTGGTGCCTGATAATCTTGCGCCCCCAAAGGGCTGCTGGCCTACTACAGCTCCTGTCGGCCGGACATTTATATAAAAATTACCGGCTGAATGTACAAGGGCTTTTTCGGCTTCAAGTATTGCATATCTGTCCCTGGAAAAAATAGAACCGGTCAGGCCATATTTGGAAGTACAGTCGCAAAGCTTGAGAGTCTCTGAGTACTCTTTATCCGGATACACATATATAGTGAGGACCGGACCGAAAATTTCCTCTTCCATGGTTCTGAAATGAGAATCTGAGGTCAACAATACCGTAGGCTCAATGAAATATCCGGTCGTATCGTCACAGCCTCCTCCGTAAAGTATTTCTGTATCGGAAGAGTCTTTGACATAATCAATGTAGCCTTTTATTGTATCAAAGGACTTCTTATCTATAACCGCTCCCATGAAATTGCTGAAATCCTGTGTATCACCGATCTTCAGGCCGGCGGTTTTCTTCAACAGCCTATCCCGCACCTCCGGCCATATGCTCTCTGCAATGTATGCCCTGGATACGGCAGAGCATTTCTGCCCCTGATATTCAAAGGCGCCTTCCAGCAATCCCGTGGATACTTCTTCAATGTCAGCAGTGGGGTGGGCTATGATGTAATTCTTGCCCCCAGTTTCCCCTACGATTCTCGGGAAGGTCCTGTAATTGGATATATTGTTGCCGACAGTAGTCCACATATTTTGGAATACACGGGTAGAACCGGTGAAATGTATACCGGCAAGATCTTCAGCTGCCAGGATAGTATCTCCGATATCCTTCGGGTCCGCGGGCAGAAAGCTGATGACACCGTCAGGCAACCCGGCCTCCTGCAGAAGCATGTAGACCATATAGGAGGAATAGATTGCATTTGAAGCAGGTTTCCATAGGATAGTATTTCCGGCGATAGCCGGAGCTCCAACAAGATTACTGCCTATAGCAGTGAAGTTAAAAGGGGATACTGCAAAAACAAAGCCTTCCAACGGCCTGTATTCGCTCCGGTTTATCACTGCACCTGCTGATATAGGCTGTTCGCTGTATATCTGATGAAGGCAAGCAGCGTTATATCTCATAAAATCTATCAGCTCACAGGCTGAATCAATTTCTGCCTGCTTATAGGTCTTACTCTGTGTAAGCATTGTAGCTGCATTGAGTCTTGCCCTCCATGGTCCTGAAGCCAGTTCGGCGGCATTTAGGAATATGGCGGTTCGAGCTTCCCAGTTCAAGCCTTCCCAATTGGTCTTGGCTCTCTTAGCCTCTTTGATGGCCAATTCCACTTCCTTCTTACCGGCTTTGTGGTATTCTCCAATGATGCTTTTATTATCATGGGGGATAATGCATTTGTCCTTATTTCCGGTGAAGATTTTCTTTCCTCCGATCACTACCGGAATTTCAACAAAAGAGGACTTCATACGAGCAAGCTCAGCTTCCAGTTCAAGTCTTTCGGCACTTCCAGGCTGATATTCCAATACTTTTTCGTTTTTGAAGCTTATTTCCTTGGGAATACAATTATACATCGGCATTGCCTCCTTGTTTATCTGCCTCTGTCAGTATGAGCATGGTAAAGGTATCCAGCATGCCATCAATTTTAAGAAGCTCATCGTGGAGCATTGTTATTTGCTCTGTCAGGCTTGCTCTTATCCTGACCATAATACACCATTGGCCTGTGATCCTGTAGCACTTCTCTATAGAAAGGCCCTCTATCTGTAAATCGATTACTCTCTGCATGATCCTATTGAAGTCAGAGGTTCTTACATTCATAAATACAAATGCTCTTATTCCCTGATTGGCCTTGCTCCAGTTGATTTCAGCAGCATAGCCTTTTATAACGCCGCTCTCTTCCAGCCGGGATACTCTTTGATGTATTGCCGGTCTTGACATGTTGAGGCGTTTCCCGATTTCCTCATGGGACATCCTTCCATTGTGTTCCAGAAGCTCCAGGATCTTTATGTCGATTGAATCCATGTTATACCTCCTGAATATATTTCTATTACTATAATATAAAAATATAGCGCAAATTACAACTTAAAGTGTGAATAACATATAAATAAAAACGAATAGTAAAAATACTATTCGTTAAGTGGGATTCTTGGCTGGATCTATTACGAAAGGTTAACAAGGGCATGAATACTTAAGCATAAACTACCTGATGCAGAATATTCTCGCCTCTCTGGAGAGATTACCAGACATATCCGCGGCTTCAAAGGTCACCACATGGAACCTTTCTCTCAGCGGCTCAGCAAGCTTGATACTCATTAGGCTGTTTTCCACCCGGTACTGTGGTTTGTAGACTCTGCCGTCGACTATTATTTTCAAGCTCTTTGCATCTATGCGGGAGTTGCCATGCGCAGTGACACGGGCAGCCAATAATGGGCAGTTGGTATAGATCATTTCACCCATTGAGAAGTCAGGCGTTATATCCGGTGCGGTGATACTCTCAACCGCAGGAGCTTTTGCCATGACCTCTTCAAATACTCTGAGGGTATTGCCACCAAGGATCTTTTTGATATCATTACGTCTATAACCCCTCTCCAGTAGCTCTCTGGTGATATTCGGTACCATGGATGCGTCAGACAGATCGGTACCCATGTGTGCGCCGTCAAAATCAGAGCCAAGCCCAACATGGTCGATCCCTGCGAGCTTTACAACATAATCAATATGATCGGCAAGCTTATCCACGATTTTAACTGCTCTTGTATCGGGGGTACCATCCAGGAAAAGAGGATAGAAGACTATTTGCACAACTCCGCCATTGGCTGCTATAGCCCTTATCTGACTGTCATCAAGGTTTCTCACATGTTTGTTCAGGCCTGCCGCACCGGAATGGCTTGCTATTACAGGTGCTTTTGAGGCTGCAACGGCACCTTGGAAGGTTTCCTTGTTCATATGGGACACATCCACCACCATCCCAAGCCTGTTCATTTCACATATTGCTGCCTTACCCAACTCCGTAAGCCCACCGGAGGACGGAGCACCATTCTTATAAGCTTCGTTGTTTCCTTCGCCAAGAATATTTGAAATGCTCCAATTCAAAGCCAGGATCCTGACGCCCAGATCATAATACTGTCGCAGCAGTTCTATTCCCGTAGCCTTGTCAAGGGAATACGCACCCTCGATGCTTGAAATTGCTGCTATTTTGCCGGACCGTACAATACGTGCGATATCCTCGGGATAATAAGCCTGTTCGATACTCGTGGGATTGTTTGCTATAGTCCATTTCAACCCGTTAATGAGGGAAAGCAAACGGCTGTTGGACTTGATATAGTCAAATTTTCCGTTTTTTAAAAATCCAGCAGTATATGCAGCAAAGGTTTCTACGTCAACACCACCGGTTTTAAGCTTCGTGAGATCGACATGATTGGAAGTGGGCTTGCCGATGTCATTTTCGGGAAGCCAGGTTTCGAGGTTCAATATACGTAAAGGTGTATCAGAATGTGTGTCCACAACAACTGAATCCATATGCAGCTTATACAGCTCATCGTCACCGATGGAAGTACCGTTGGTGATCATGACAGAATTGCAGAGAAATACAAGGGTAAACAGAAGTGACGATGACTTGCAGAACTTTTTGACAGGCATGTTGATACCCCCTTGACTATTTTGTTATCGATGCCTTCAGTATAGTCCTTACCCTTGGAATATACAAGAGCGAGACCTATTGGCACCTGACTTTTAAGGACAGTCGGTAGGTATGGGAGCAGCAGTCAAACTGACTTTCTGCCAGCGGTTACTTTTGTATCTTCCGTAGGCTATGGCTGCACCAAGGACCCAAGAAGACACTTCGCTGATGGCGATTATGTCAAAGCCAAGCCTGGAAGCCAACGCGAAGGATAGAATGACCCTGATCACCAGGCAGAACATGTTGCTGGCGGCAGTAAAGGTTACATCCTTATTCCCCTGAAGAAATCCTACAAAAGCATTTTCAAGGCCTAATATCGGGTAAAAAACTGCCATGGTGGTGAAGAAACGCTGCCCAAGGAGGGCGATTTCGTCAGAGACTCCAAAAAGCTTCATAAGCTCTGCTCCAAAAAGAACAAATATTGAGGTAATGACGACCGAGACCGCAAGAATTATTAATATCCCTTTTCTCAAACCTTCCCGTGCTCTTTCCATATTGTTGGCGCCTATGTTCTGGCCGACGAATATGGAAATGGCTGTAGAGATGTTGATTATAGGCAGTATTGTCAAGGTGTCAATTTTATAGGCTGTAGTAATTGCGGTAACTACATCCACACCAAAGGAATTCATGATATTCTGCAGCAGCAGTGAACCTACAGAAGCAACAGAGGATTGAACAACTCTCGGTGCGCCGAGCTTTACACTTTCAATAAAAAGGGTGATATCAAGATAATCCCTTTTAATGGACAGTCTGAGCATCGGATGCTGTCGGTGTATATGAACCAACAGGTAAACACCTGAAATGATCTGTGCTATAACAGTCGCTATAGCGACACCTTTTATGCCCCAGGGGATCACTTTTATGAATGCCAGGTCCAGCACCACATTTATGATAGTTGATATCAGGATGGCATACAAAGGCGTTTTGCTGTCGCCGATGCCCCTTAACATTGAGGCACAGAGGTTGTATAGTATGACTGCAGGGATCCCTATGAAGACGATGGACAGGTAGAGGCCTGAGGCTTCAAGCAGCTCTCTTGGAGTATTAAGCATGACCAGCAGTTCTTCTTTCATGGCATAGCCTGCAATGGAAATAATACAGGCTGCCGCGATAGTGAAAAGGAAAAAGGTGCTGGAGAGCCTGGAGATCTTCCGATATTCTTTTGCTCCGAAGTATTGGGAGACCAGTATAGTATAGCCTGAAACCAGTCCGATGATTATATATATGAAAACATTAGTGACAGGAGCAGAGACCCCGACAGCAGCAAGTGCATTTTCTCCCAGAAGGTTTCCAACTATGATGGAATCGACGATATAATACAACTGCTGAAGCAGGCCTGAAATGATAAGAGGGACGGTGAAGCGGAGAAGTGCTTTGAAAACATTGTCTTTTGTCATATCCTGGTTCATTGTTTACCCCCTGAATTCTATCGCTGTATTGCTTGCTGATAATGGTATGCCGATTATACCGGCAATTATGTATCACTTATATAGTATAGCTTGCGCCAACTCAATAGACAAGAGGGCAGGTATGTGGCGGTATTTATCTACGTGCAAAATGAGCAGAGAAAATTCTTCACTGCTTCAAGACTTATGCTTCATGAGGGTCTTCAGCATTCAAGCCCTTGGCACTTCTATAGGCATTCAGCCTGATGACCACATCAGGGTTACTCTTTATAAAACTGATATACTCTTCAAAACACTTAATGGTCTCATCACTGATAGTATGCTCAACCTTTTCGGTTTCGCTGAGTATGAGCCTTTGAGGAACACCCAGTATCTTTAGCAGGCCTTCGATGGTGTTGTGCCTCATAAGCAAGATCCTGCCCAATCTTTTACCATCCTCTTCAAGCATTATGACACCATATTTTTCATATTTTATGAGATTCAATTCTCCCAATCTCTGTACCATTTTAGTTGAAGAGGGAGGTTGGACATTTAGGGCTTCCGATAATTCATGGATCCTTGTAAATCCTGTGTCCATAGACAGCCGATATATCATTTCCAGGTAATCCTCCATAGATGCAGTAAGGGAATTCTCTTCTTTTTTCATATATTCACTGAAGGTATGAAAATCATTGTTGTCCATAATTATTCACCAACTTTGCAAAAATCTTAGTTCCTGTTTAATTATATGCGATATCAATTAAATATTTACTTATGTAACCCTTTTACAGCAATATTCATAAGTTGTATCAAGCGATAAAATTAGCCGGGGCTAACCTAATTACCCCAGGTTAATAAACTGGCGAATGGTGAATATTTGAGCAGAAAGGACGTTTTCTGGTGGACGGAGAAAGAGTTATGGATATCCCCAAAGGTATCGGCATGATTGATAAAAGTGTGGGAAGCACCTGGAGTATAGTTGGTAGATTCAAGCATTTGCTTAAGTTTTTAGGTCCGGCATTCATAGTCAGTGTAGCTTATATTGACCCCGGAAACTTTGCAACCAATATCAGTGGAGGGTCAATATTCAATTATAGCCTGGTATGGGTCGTTCTATGGAGCAATCTGATGGCAATATTCCTGCAGGTTATGTCGGCAAAGCTTGGCATAGCTACGGGAAAAAGCCTGCCTCAGATGTGCAGAGAAGTATTTTCAAGGAAATCAAACTGGTTTTTCTATCTCATTGCAGCAGTGGCGGCAATAGCGACGACCATGGCTGAATTTCTTGGCGGAGTACTGGGACTATATCTGTTGTTCGGCATCCCGTTATCGTATGCTGTCCTGGTGACTGTGGCTATTTCCTATATGATCGTATATCTGCAGAGGTACGGCCAGCGAATAGTTGAAATCGTTATATCCGTGCTTGTGGCAGTAATATGCGGCGCATATACTATAGAACTGTTTCTTGCAAAACCTGATTGGCAGCAGGTGGCGCTTCATACCTTGGTCCCATCGCTGCCCAATGGCCAGGCGGTGCTGATAGCGGCAGGCATGTTGGGGGCAACGGTGATGCCCCATGTGATATACCTACACTCACAGCTTGTTCAGAGCCGTAATGGCGGTATGACCTTGGAAGACAAGAAAAGGCATCTGAGGATGGAAAAACTGGATGTCGTTATAGCCATGAACATTGCATTTATCGTGAATGCCGCAATGTTGGTTGTCTCAGCAGCAGTGTTTTTCAGCAGGGGAATGGCTGTGGACTCGATCGAAATTGCACACAAGTCGCTTGAGCCGCTGGTAGGCGGACTATCCAGCGGCGCCTTCGGGGTTGCCTTACTTGCATCGGGGTTTTCATCATCGGCGGTAGGGGCCATGGCCGGAGAGACAGTCATGGATGGGTTTGTAGACTTCAGAATGCCTGTAAACCTGAGAAGGATAGTAACCATGCTTCCTGGCGCCATTATTATTTTTGCAGGTGTAAACCCTATGAAGGCATTGGTATTGAGTCAGGTCAGCCTGAGCTTTGCCCTGCCGGCTGCGATAATCCCCATGCTGCTCATAACAGGAAACAAAAGGTTGATGGGTGAGTTTGCCAACAAGCCATGGGTAAAGGCAATAGGCTGGCTGATCACATTTATTATCATTATGTTGAATGCGGCACTTTTGTATCTTACCTTTACAGGTAATATTTAATGATTGGCTGTAAATGCCACTCCACCCCAGTCATACTGAGCGCAGGGAAGAATCTTCTGCAGTATAGCATCCCGCAACATAGGCATATGGCCGATTAATGGGATTTTGAGCATTCAAAACCAGCTGATATAGCAGCACTATCAGCTGGTTTTGAATGTTCAAAGCTGTATTTCTTACATCTCATGACATGCAAGTTGACAGAATGATATTTATCATACTCATTATTTCATTGGCCTGTAAGTTATCCCGCAAAACTCCAGCAGTGCTTCATTGAATAGCCGGATATGAACCTTTTCATCAAGTATGATCCTTTCAAGGATAGCTTTGATATAAGGATCTTTAATCAATCGAATATGTTTACGATACTCATCAATTGCCTTATATTCTGCATCAATATCTGCTTTTAACTGGGCACATAACTCGTTGCCGTAGTAAATAAAGCTGCCATTCCAATAGTTGTTGCAAGTACTGATAGAGCCTCTTATCTGAGGGTCACGGCCCAACTCTTTTATTGTATCAGCCAATATTTCCATATGAAGCATTTCGGTAATAGATACGTTTTCTAAAAGTTTACCCAAATCTTTATCAATGTCCTTGAAAAGGAAGTAATGATGCAGATATTGGCCTATAGCTGTAAACTCGCTTATTACCCCAGCATAATCATCCATGAGTAAGCATGCATAACAGGGATTTGGTCCGGCAACTTTTACTTCAGGGTAGGGTGAGGGGTCGGAATATTTTTCTCTGATATGCCTGTCATAGTCAATGTCGCTCATACTACACTCCTCCAATAAATATTATACTAGTGTATATTTATTGATAGCTGTACTTATGCTTCATTTGCAATAATATGCTCATACTCGGAAACATAACCACGCTGCCACAACGCTCAATCGATTCGCCTCAAGTAAAAGCCTTTCGGAAAATCTTCATCTTAATATAGTATCTCAGAAGCTATTGTAATAGAGCCGGTGGTGTCATTCATCAAAGACAGCACGCTAATAATCCGGTAGATTGATATCCCGGAATGACTATGCTTTTGCTAAAGCAAATAACCACAATACAATTCTTGGAGCCTAAACCTTATGATATAATAATATATAGGATATTTGGTATTAAAGTCTTGAATAACATACATGCTTCATATAATATGTCGTGAGTCTTATCAAGAAAGCAGGCATATTATAATACTTACTATTGAAGCTGACAGTTCTTTGTTTTACAGTACATTGAAGGAGATATATAAATGAATGACGCTCGTTCTGATATTAAGCTGACTATTTCTGAAGAGAAAAACAAAAAACAAAGGGAATTGTCATACTTCTTCGTTATAGCAGCCGCAGTATTATGGGGGACTATAGGCATTTACAGCAAGAAGCTGACTCATTATGGTTTTGATACAACACAAATAGTGTTTATAAGAGCTGTGGTAGCATCTGTGACCCTCATTCTGTTTGCATCAATAAAGAGTAGAGACCTTCTTAAAATTGAACCTCGGGATTCCAAGTATTTTATTGGTACGGGCATAATAAGCTTTGTATTCTTCAATTGGTGTTATTTTGTAGCCATAAATAAAACATCTCTATCTATTGCCGCCATACTTCTGTACACTGCGCCAACTATAGTGATGGTATTGTCTGTGATACTTTTTAACGAGAAGATGACAAAGAAAAAGATCATTTCATTGATACTGACCTTTGCCGGGTGTATTTTTGTTACTGCCTTTGCGCAGGGAGCTGGGCAGAGTATAACGGTCAGCGGATTATTGGCGGGGCTGGGAGCGGGGTTGGGGTATGCGCTTTATAGCATATTCGGAAGATACGCACTTAAAAAATATGACTCAATAACTGTCACGCTTTATACTTTTATATTCGCATTTATTGGTCTTATTCCAATTACAGATATTAGGGGAATGCTAAGTCTATTCTCAAATGTAGATGCTATATATCATGCATTTGCATTAGGCCTGCTTGCTACTGTACTTCCTTTCTTGCTGTATACTAAAGGCTTATACTACCTTGAAACAAGCAGGGCTTCAATAATTGCGACAATAGAGCCTATTGTCGCAACGATCATAGGTGTCGTTTTGTTTGGTGAGCCACTAACATTGTTTAAAATATTGGGTATCTCCCTTGTAGTATTCGCTGTATCCATTATCAGAGAAAAGGAGATAAATAAGGTTAGTCAATAAATCTGATTGATTGCTTATCCTATCTCCAATAACTAAGTAGAGAGTCAACCCCGTGCCTCCTGTCTGCAGAGGAGGGCGCTATCAAGGGATTTAAATAAATATTACTTGTATTTCATACAATAATCCTATTTAACAATATTCTAGTTATACTGAGAACAAGCACAAAAGGGGCTTACTTTCATTTATTAGAGAGAACATAGCTTT
>CAZNMO010000005.1:13181-43234 GCA_964574195.1 uncultured Clostridiaceae bacterium
GAAGAAATAATATTATTGAAAGCTTTTTTTAGGATATGAGGTACATTACATGAAAGTTGCAATAATTGGTGCTGGGTTAGCAGGATTAAGCTGCGCACATGAATTTGAGAAGAATGGAATTGCCCCCACAATCTTTGAAAGAAAAAGGCGCATTGGGGAGGATGTAGATTATGTAACATCTACCCTGCAACTATTTGATAGAAAACATGGAGACCCGCTCAAATATATAAAGGATAATTTTGAAATAGACCTAATGCCTTTGAGTATTTTAAAAAATATTGAAATGAATGCCCCAAACAAAAAAACTATAGTCAAAGGAACTAGAGGATATATTTTTTGCAGAGGGGAGGCAGGCCATTCTATAGAGAACCAAGTAGCATCCTATGTCAAATCTCCTATTACTTTCTACAAACATGTTTACATAGATGATATTAGGAAAGATTACGATTACGTTATCAATGCAACGGGTAGCTATGACTATGCAAAACAGCGCGGAATATTTACACCGCATTATCAAGCTTTTGTAAGAATTGCAGTGATAAGTGGAAGCTTCGATAAGAACACAATTAAAATGTGGGTTAATAACGAATACTCAAAGCAGAGTTTTTCCTATATGCTTCCGCATAGTCCTAACAAAGCTTGTTTGACAGTGGTTGCGGATAATATCACTCATACTGAACTTGACTACTATTGGGAAAAATATGTTAACTTGGAGAATTTGCAAAATACCATTGTTAAAACCAGAGATGCAATACATGAGACAGGTATTGTTTACCCCCCGAAAATTGATAATGTATATTTTGCCGGGACTTCTGGAGGCTTTTTAGGTTCAGTATTAGGTTTTGGAATGGTAAATGCAATAACAACAGGAGCATTTTCTGCCCGCTCTATAATCTATAAACAAGACTATGAAAAACTGGTAAAGCCTATAAGAAAATTCTTGTTCAAAAAATATGAATTAAGGAAAGTTATTAATACATTTGACAATAACGATTTTGATAAACTTGTTGAGTTTTTAGGGCTGCCGGTTGTTAAGCAGATAATATATAAAAACCCTTTAGCCAGAGCACATCACGCGTCATTTGCAGCAAAAGTATATAACAAGTTAAAAAATAATAACTGATATTTGATCAAAGCCAAGGAGGATGATAAACCAATCTTTCTCTCGATTGGATATAGCTGAAATATGTGTTTACCGCACATGCCTTTGGTGACATGAAAGCTATTAACTGCAAATAAAAGAGACAGGTTATAACCTGTCTCTATAAATTATCAAAATAAATATCACTAAATTCAATAGACGCACTTTGAATAATACGATCGTTACAATAGTCAAGTTTACCAGTATCTCCATTACTTATAAGTACTTTATCAATCTTATTTGGTTTTATAATGGGAAGCATTATTGTAAAAGTACATCCATTCCCTTCATCACTTTCTAAATTTATATCTCCTTCAAGAGCATTTACATAAAGCTTAACTAGATGTAATCCTAATCCAGTACCTTCCGCTTGACGAGAGAGTGAAGTGTCAGCCTGTCCAAAGCGTTCAAATATAACTTGTTGTTTCTCTCTTGGAATTCCGATGCCTTCATCCTGAACAGTAATATAGACTGCTTGCTTTTGTTTGGTTATATTAATGTTTATACTTTTATCTTTTGGTGTAAACTTTAGGGAATTAGCCAGCAGGTTTAGTATAATTCGCTCGTATTTCTCATCATCAAGATATACATTTAATTTAGAAATATTTGAAGTAAAATTTACGGTAATTCTTTTCTGGTTTGCATATAGTTCTACAGAACTAATAATTAGTTTTGTCAGATAAACAATGTCAAAAATACTTTTATTCAGTTTTATATTGCCTGAGTGAATTCTAGTAATATCTAATAGGTTATTAATTAAGCGAAGTTGTCTATTTGTATTCTGTTTTATTATTTTCAAGTGCTTGCCAATATTTGAAGTTACTTCATCCGTATATAATGATTCAATTGCCTGTAAGGCAATGTTTATAATAGATGAAGGAGTTCTCATTTCATGACTGATTAGATATAAAAACTCATCCTTCAGTTTTATTGATGATTCCAAGGCTTCGCTTTTTTCTTTCTCAGAAGCCAATATTTGCATCTGTTTAATATTAATCTCATCTTGCTGTTTTATCAATTCGGTAACATCACGGCAACAAGCTATTACATTAACTAGTTCGCCCGATTGGTTATAGAGTGGAGCTGCATTTACATCAATTATTATTTCCTTATCAGGCCGCTTTACAAGCAGCCTTCTATTTTTGATTGATTCACCATTTAAACCTCGTTTAGCGGGCATATCATTTAAAGAAATTTCATTACCTTCCATATCATAATATCGAGAAGTTTTATATGCTTCTCCAAAAGCACTTATTGAATCAGGTTCAAAAAGTTGCTTTCTACCTTCTGCATTCATCAATAACAGATGACCCTCTTTGTCTGATACAAAAACACCATCATATATGTTTTCAATTATTGATTCCAGTTGTTCTTTTTGTTCCCTTGTCTCATTGTTTTTTTCTTCCAGTTGCTTTCTGTTGATTACTCTTTCTGTCACCTCTTGTGTTATGGTTACTATAAATTTGAATCTATCATCCATTTTAATAGGTGTTATTATTTGGTCCCAATATGTCATGCCTCTTACAAAACCTATATAAGGAAATTCTTTAAAATATGCTGATTTGCCTGTTATGAGTGTTTTTAATATTTCAGTTTCTGCGGTGCTGTTTTTATATTCTCTGATAAAATCATAAATCTGCCTGCCAAATGTACTTTCAGGGGTATTATATTCTGAATCGCAAAATTCAAGGTAAATTTGGTTTGCCCTAAGCAGTATAAAGTCAGGAGCACTATAAATTGATACACCTATGACATTCTCTGAAAGCAGCTGACATGCATGTGGGAAAATATGTTCAAGTCTTGAATTAGGCTTTTCATCAAATTCGATAATAATTTCATTCCCATCATTTACTATATATTTATGTATTAGGACAAACCTTACATCAAGAGTCTTTGTGAAGAGAAATTCTTCATAATGTGTATCTTTTATGAGTGGGTTTGAATGAATACGAAATAATTCATTCCATGCAAATAACAATGATTGATTCAATAAATCACTTGGTGAAAAACCTGTAAACTCCAGAAATGAATCACTTACTTCTATAATTGTGTTTTTATTTGTGATTATATATGGCTTAATATTGTATTCATATTTTTGTGAGCTCAATAGCATTAACCCCCTCCATGTAAATTTCATAAAGATGTATCTTATCAAAATGATACTATAATCTACAGAATATTTCTATAATTTGGTGAATTATCAAATAAAATGTATTTAAGGCTTTTGTAATATATAAACTAGTAAGTGTATAAACCTGTGATAATGGGTTGTTTTAAATCGTGTTGAAGTAAACAAATTGACTGTTGCAAGAGAAATCTCCATACCTTCTCCAACATGCATACAATCCTGTTGACTGGTATCCCTGGGGAGGAGAAGCGTTTGCGAGAGCTGCAGCTGAAGGTAAACCAATCTTTCTATCTACTGGGTATAGCTGATATTGCTGTTAATACGTACTTGTCATTGGTGAAATTCTCATTTGTTGCCCCGCCTGCAAAACTTGAAATTCAAGCCACTAAGCATTTATTTGTGTTTTAGTTATACCTGTTTGGCTCAAATATAGTATTTAAGTAAGTAATGTTTGTTTTGTCCAATACTATTCCCTTTGAAGAAACATTACCGGGGTATAAAAGAAGTGAATAGCAAATGCAAATAAAATGCGCTACTCACAGTATTGTGGTAGTGCTTTTTCTATTGACTTGAATTCAATCACTTAGGGTTATTTAGTTGTTGTACCAAATTTTGCATTTATTTGACAATATAAAGGGAATAAGGGGGTATCCATGTGTATATCAAAAGATTTATAACCATAGTCATAGCAATGGTATTTTCTTTTGCAAACGTACTGCCTGTAAGCGCAGCCGGAGTGCCCGCAAAAGCATCTTATGTAACAAGTATTGACGCACTGAGGATAGTGATGGATGCAACAGGGAATACGCCAAGTGATGCAAAAGATAATTCATTTTCTGATTATTTATATTTAAGGGCCGCAGGAAAAACGAAGATAGTAGACGATAAATTTTGGCAAAAAGAAAAACAAAACATTACCAAAGAAGCCATAGGTGACATGATTGGTAAGGCACTGAAGCTAACACCGACAAAAAAAGTATATTTTGCAGACACAAAAAACGCATATATAAATACACTTTATGAACTGAAAATCGTAGATGGGGTAAAAGATAAGACAGGTAAGTTATTTTTCAAACCTGCAACCGTGATAACAAAAACAGAGTTTATGGGCATCGTGGATAAGACAAACAAGTATCATAAGTCAAGGTTGCCAAAGCCAACATTGACACCAACAGTACCAAAATCAGTTGCAGATGCAAACGGGCTTTATAACATTCCTTATTACCCTGAAGAACCGACTATGGTACAGTATCCAAGAACTGCAGAGGAATTTGAAAAGGCAATTCTCTGTGCTATGGCATCCGGTAAACTAGATTTCACAATCAACTATCCGGATTCATATGCAGATTTCACTAAATCATTTATTAAATGGAATTTCAACGAAGCATGTGGTAACTTAGAAAATAATCACTATGCACTATTTACTTTTTCCGACTTGATAAACTGCACGATAACTGAAACAGCAACAGGTACAGCCTTAACAATAGAAATAAGGTATGTAGGTATAGAAAACCCAATAGAACTGCAGAAGATGCGCTATACCTATTTTGAAGATGTTAGAAAAGTAGTAGAAGGTTTGATAGCAGAAGGTAAAATAACAGCAACAATGACAGAAAAAGAGAAAGCAGCCGTTCTTTATGAGTGGATAACTAAAAATGTAGAATATGATTGGGATACATTCATTGGAAATGAAAAGGCTATAGCTTTAAACCACACAGGTTATGGTGCCTTAAGGAATAAGATGGCAGTATGTGATGGTTACACAGCTCTTTACAATTTACTTTGCAGATATGTAGGTATAAGAGTGCAGAGTATAACAGGTACTCTAGGAAATAACCTCCATATGTGGACAGTTGCAATCTTAGACGGTGAAAAAGTATGGATTGATGTCACCTCTGGTGATAACTTACCTGATATAGGTATTGCATGGTACAACTTCGCAGTACCATTGAATAACAGTAATTTTGCTAATACTGAAACTAGTCCATATAAATGGGACAATGAAAAGTATCCTGTGTTGAAGTAAATAAGTTAAACCTTTTGCATAATAAGGTAGTGAAATAGAGCCAATAATAGCTCTATTCTTTATATAAGAGCTTTTAGAATTTAACAGCATCAAGAATGATTCAAGTAAATACAAAAGCCATTAAGGAGGTAAAAACAGCAATCTATAATTAAACAAACCTTTAACCTCTCAAGCTTTATTGCATTAAAAGGATCTAGAGGATAAGTAAATATGAAGAAGCTGCAAAACACCTGAAATTGAATATCAGTTAATCAAACAAATGATGGATACAATAAAATAGGGATTCCTCTTTTATTTTGGGAGTATTAAAAATAAAAATGTATTTATGAAAGAAGGTGATATAATGCCTAACAATAATGCTGTACCCAATAGACTTGCAAATGAAAAATCACCATATCTCCTTCAGCATAAAATGAATCCCGTTGATTGGTTTCCTTGTAATGAGGAAGCTTTTAAGAAGGCAAGAATAGAAGATAAGCCAATTTTTCTGAGCATCGGATACAGTTGCTGCCACTGGTGTCATGTAAGCTATTTACTTCAGTACTCTCTTTGAAAAACCGTCTCTTTACAATGAATTGGATGATTTCATTTTCTATGATATAATTAAAGTCGCATATAAGTATATAAAGAAAGGGTGAATGCTTTGAATGGTGTAAAATGTGAACGAAGGATATATGATGATAAACTCAATACACATGCTCATCAATATGCTCAACTAATTTTACCCATTCATGGGGTACTTCATATAGAGACTGATTATAAGAAATTAACAGTAGAAAATGACCACTTGTTCTTTCTGCCTCCAGATTGTACTCATACTTTTATAGCTGGTGTGAGTAATGAATTTTTAGTTTTAGATATATCAGATATTATGGTTAGTAAATATGATATGGAAAAGATGGTGGGTGGAAAACAATTGCTATTTGATGACAGGTGGAAAGCAATTAGATATTTATTGTTAAGTGAAGCGGATGATAAAAAATACTCTAGTTCCATAAATGATTTATTTCTCTACTGCTATCGCTTTATTACTGATGGAAATATACCTGACTCTATAAGATATATAAATAAACATTTTTCTGAAAATATAGATTTGAGAAAATTAGCGGATATTGAGCATTACAATATCAGTTATTATAGTGTATGGTTTAAGAATAACATGAATGTTTCTCCTATTGAATATATACAAAATCTAAGGGTGAAAAAAGCAAAAGAGCTTCTATTAAATACAAACTATACAATTTTACAGATTGCCCAAATGGTAGGCTATAAAAACAATTCATCGTTGACAAGAGTATTTAAGGAGCTAGAAAAAATGACTCCTGCTGAGTACAGAGTAAAGAATCTAAGATTAAGCTAACAACTAACTATATTCAGGAAAAGACTTAAATATTTAAAGAACTATAATAAAATATAGATAAAGTTTTACAAAGAACTATTTCAAATAGTTCTTTTTTTTCGAAAAAGTTAAGGGGGATGAAAATGAATACTAAACTAATAAGAGACAAAAAATTCAATGCTTATACTAATTTAGCTCTTTGCATATTATTATGGGCTTCTATACCTGTAGCAACAAAAAAAATCCTTACAGAATTAGATAATATGCAAACCTTATTTTATTCAACTATTTTGTCAACACTAGTGCTTGCAACGTTGTTAATATTTCAAAAGAAAATCAAAGGTTTTAAGCAATATAATAAAAGTCAATTTGGAACGATGTTTTTCCTTGGGTTTCTAGGCAATTATCTGTATTATATTCTTTTATATGGAGCACTTAGCAAAACCACAGCTCAAGAAGGCTTCATATTAGCCTACACTTGGCCTATGATGGTTCTTGTATTGTCCTTTTTAGTACTCAAAGATAAGATTACTACACAGAAAATTGTAGGAATATTTATTAGTTTCTTTGGTATTGTTATTATAACAACTAATGGTAATATAACAGCGTTCAATTTAACAAACTTGCATGGAGATATTTTAGCATTAAGCGGAGCTTTTGTTTTTGCTCTATTCTCTGTCTTAGGCAAAAAATACAATTTCGACAAAACAATAAGCGTGTTTATATACTTCTTATCTGCATTGATAGCAGTAATTCCAACTACATTAATCTTTTCAAGAATCACTTTCCCTAGTTTTAATGTCTGGCCGTGGATTATCTATAATGGAGCTTTTGTTAATGGTATTTCTTATATATTTTGGTTTAAAGCCTTAGAAGGGGGAGAGACTCATTTAGTCTCGAATTTGCTTTACTTAACACCGTTCATATCCTTAATTTATATTTCGGTATTTTTAGGCGAGAAGATAATAGCAAGTGCAGTAGTAGGTATTATAGTTATTGTTGCAGGCGTTTTATCTCAATATGTTAAAATTAAAGACCTAAAGAGAACCAGACAATGTTAAGGCTACTATTCAAATAAGTCTTTCAGATTAACATTTAGTATCAAAGGGCAATACTCAGGTAGCAACAAAAATGTTCGCCTGAGTTTTCTCTTTGTTTTTGTATTTCTTCCAGCCTATTTTTCAAAGCTATTCTCCTTTCTTCAGTATGGAAAGTTAACTTTACATTTCTTAATATAGCAGCAAAATATAAAGATGTCAGGCATGCTACCCATTTCATATATATGGATCGTAGAATTGCCTAAATTACATATTGAGTGTTGCTGCTCCAGCCATGTCAAACAAAGTAGAGGTAACTGCTTTTATGATGACAAGGCTGTTTTCTCTTAACCGTAATGAATGGTATCCTATAAAGGTGTGTGGCAGAAGAGTTTTTCACGTTTGTAACAAAGGGTAGTTTCTGTAATACTGTTAGTATATAATATCTATAAAAGTACAATGCAACATATTTCTACAAAATCAACCAGATTTTGCCAGTCATAAAAGAAATAGAAGGATCGGCAGAGTAGACATCTACATTTTTTAATCTCAGTTTTAATATGCGCAGTTTATACCGATAACGGATATTTGAAGGGGGATAGGATATTGAAGAAACCAGGCAAAAAACAATTGTATTTTAACTTATTTATGCTTTTGGCAATTTCGGTTGTATTTTATGTATCAACTATATCCGTTGAGGCTTCGGAAAGTGTAACCGAGGCGGTATATGGCCTCACTTCCCAGGGTGCTCAATATAACGCAAACAGCATACAGGGTTATGATGGTGACACTATAACTATACAGTTCAATAACACGGAAGCAACTAAAAATTATACCTATTTTTATTTTGAAAATCCGAATCAATGCCTAACTTTTGGGTATCAGAATAATATGTATATGCCATATAATTTAGAATTTAGCATATACCAGAACAATCAGCATATCGGTTCCTACATTGCTTATTATGACAGTATGGAGGAATATTACGATGTAATTTTGAGAGAAGGCTTGAATAAGTTTCACATAGAAGACGACACAGGCGGTTATTCTTACTATATAAATGTTATCTATATACCTTCGAATTCAAATGCACAAAGAAAAGGGGAAATAATGCAGGCGGTTATAAATGCCAACAATCAATCGGTGGATGAAGCTTCTTTTCTTGCTGCTGAAAGTATGGTAAATGCCCAGTTGGCCATTCCTTATGATAATTTTGATGATAAAATCAGCATTGCGGGGGTTTCAACGCCGGTCTCCATGGACAAGTATTACAATCTTCTTTATACCGACCAGGATTCGGTACAGCTTAATGTCGAAGCGAGTGTATCAGCAAAGGTATATATCGATGGGGTGCTGTCTCAATCCCTTGGCAGATCTAAAGCAACAATACCTTTGGCAATGAACAAGGATTCTACTAAAATTGATGTACTATACGAAACGACAGGTAAAGCATACCATTTTTGTATAGAAAAGCTTCCGCCGGGCTTGGATTCGGGAATCTACCAGGATATTAATATGAAAATGAATGAAGCCAACGGTCAATGTGTGGACCAGGCAAGCTATGACAAGAGTATCGCAGAAATAGAGGCATATTTGAAGCAGGTCATTGGAGTCTTGAAAATCATAAAGTTAACAGGTTTAACCGGTAATCCGGATTTTAGTCTGCCTTATCAGACTTATGTAACGGAACAGTCTTCATTAAAGGTATCGGCCTTTTCCCAAGAACCGGCTACAATCATTTTTGAAGGAAACGAGATTGGCGCCACAAACAGCATGTGGAAGGAAGCAAATCTGTATTTGGGTAACGGAGGAAACAGACTTGAAATCCGATTTGGGAATGTGATCCATAAGATATATATTTTTGCACTGTTGGACACGGTAAAACCGGAGATCAGAACCGCTTTATTATCGGAAGCGGCAGAGCAAAATGGCAGCCTCGCAGATGAAGCGGCTTATCAGGAAGCGGTTGACAGATTGACACTTATATACAATTGTAACCAGGATGGAAGGGTAAAGAAGCTGGCAGCAGGAATGAACCATTACCTGGCCTTGCTGGAGGACGGCACTGTGGTTGCTTGGGACAGAAACGGGAATCTGATGAGCGTACCGGCAGCAGTAAATAAAATCAAGGATATTGGTGCCGGCTATGACTTTTCTGTTGCACTAAAAGCAGACGGCACTGTGGTTGCATGGGGCAGCAACAATCCGGGGATGGTATTAAATGTCCCTCAAGGCTTGAACAACCTACGGGCTATTTCCGTAGGCTGGTATTTTTGCCTAGCCCTCAAAAATGACGGTACCGTAGTACAATGGGGCGGGGCTAGTGTTCCGGTACCACAAGGGCTGTCCCATGTTAAGGCCATCTCTGCAGGCAGATTCCACGCATTGGCTTTAAAGGAAGACGGCACTGTAGTTGGCTGGGGTAACAATGATGAAGGTGAAATATCCATCCCCGCCGGTCTTACCAATGTTAAAGCTATTTCTGCAGGAGACTATCTTAGTCTGCTCTTGAAAGCCGACGGTACGGTAGTTATTGTCAATCGTAACTATCAATCCTATTATCCGGCTCAGCTTACAGGCGTGAAAGAAATATTCTGTGGGGACAACGATACAAACTATGCTGTTTTGAACAACGGTTCGGTAAAAGTATTCTCTCAGAGCGCGCTTTATTACCAGGATGCAATCCAGAATGTTCCGGGCAATGGGAAAAAAGCCGTGCAGGTTGTGGCATACAGGAGCTACTATGAAAGGCCGCTGGTACTAATGGATGACGGTACTGTATATAGTCCTCATAATGAGTACCAGCCGATTTTGACCGGCTTTATAAAGAAATATACAGCCATAGGTTCGAAGATTATTTCTAAAAATAATTCCATACTTTGCTTTGAAAATCCTGATCAGACTTTAAATGTGATTTCAGGAGGGGATTGTCAAGTCAATTTTAATGGTCAGACCCTTAAAAGCTTTACAAATGCCTCGGAGTTATTATCATTGGTTTTACAGCCTGGCAAAAACAATTTGGAAATAAGCTTTCCGGACGCCATATCAAACAATACCAGGAAAATTACTATGTTTTACTTGCCTCCGGAAGCCAACGCTGCATTCCGGCAGGCTGTGCTCAGCCAGGTAGCTGCTGCAGATGCTGCAAGCGTGGATGATAACAGCTACAATAACGGAATCAACAGCATTATGAATATGAATACGCTCAGTATACCGGAATTGGGATATACAATGAATAAACCTTACATGATAAAACTCAGTACAACAGGACAAGCCAGCCTGAACTATGATACGCTTGCCGGCAGCCTGGCCGTAAGCGTCAATGGAATCCTTACGGCAGCAGCTGATGCATTGCACGGTAGTATTTCGTTTTCACTGAAGCCGGGACAGAATGAAATCATCGTTCAACATACTAACGGAGGAACACAAACCTATAAAATGTGTCTCTTCTATCTGCCCCCGGAAGCCAACGCTGCATTCCGGCAGGCCGTGCTCAACCAGGCAGCTGCAGCAGACGCTGCAAGTACGGATGATAACAGCTACAATAACGGAATCAACAGCATTATGAATATGAATGTATTTGGCTTCCCGGAATTAGGATATACCATTAATAAACCTTATTCGATCAAGCTCAGTACCAAAAGCCAAGCAAGCCTCAGCTATGACATGTTCGTCGGCAGTCTGGCCGTAAGTGTCAATGGTACCCCTGTCATGACAGGCAGTATCTTCCATGGGAATGTTTCGCTCCCACTGAACCCGGGACAGAATGAAATCATCGTTCAATATACTAACGGAGGAACACAAAACTATAAAATATGCCTTTTCTACCTGCCTTCCGAAAGCAATACAATGCTGCAGCAAACCTTAGGTGCGGCAATCGCCGCAGCCGACGGACGCATGGCAGATGAAGCATCATACCAGAAGGAAGCAGCCGATATAGCAACGGCCAAGGATCTGCGGATCAATAACGAAGTCATTGATTTGAACCGGAGCTTTAACATTCTATATTCTGAAAATAACGTGCTGAGCATGGGTGTGACTGCTTACAGTGCTGTCAAAGTATTACAGGATTTTATTGAGTTCAAATCGTTTTCACGGGATTATCAAAATCTGACACTCACTCTCCATAACGGGGTTAACAATTTGGAGGTTCAGTTCGGGGAAGGTACAGCTCAGGCTGTTTACAAAATCTGTGTTTTTTATATCCCGGCGAATGCAGAACCCGGCTTCAGGACCAATATATCGACCGCTGTTGCGGCTGCCCGGCAAAAGAGCTTTAATCAGAACAGCTATAGCTTGGAAATCAAAGGAATCATTCAGAATAGCAAACAGCTAACCTTTTCCAACTTCATAGGCAATCTGGATTTGAGCAGAACATACCGAGTTTTATATACCGAGTTATCACAGCTTAACGTCCAGTGCTCAACAGCAGAGCGTGCGGACATCAGCATGGTGAAAATGTCCAATGCGTCCGGCGTTTCCGGCTCGGAAAGTTATGTCGTAGGCGGGACTACCGGTAATTATACAATCCCGCTGGTAGAGGGCCGAAACTTACTGCAGGTCAGATATACCGAGTTTGGAGAAGTACACACATATTTTTATGCCATATTCAGAGGATCTTCGCAATTCGGGAATAAGACGAAAAATAATATAATCAACGAGGTAATCAAAGCGGACAATGCGTTGGTAAACAACGATGGACTAACTTATAATATCAAATTGGCGGATGTCACAAACGCATATTTTTGGAATTTGGAAAAAAATTGGTTTAAATGGCTTTAAATGGCGGGGAGGAATAGAAGGATGAAAAAAACCTGTTTTACTATTTTAACCATACTGGTGATGATATTTTCTTTTTCTCTGACAGTACAAGCTGAAATGGAGCAGGAGTACTACCAACAGGGTGTGGAACAGTACGACAAGGGAAATTATGAAAAGGCTTTACACTATTTTGAGCAAGCGAGTAATATCAATCCCAAAGAATCAGTTTACTATGACTGGCAAGGCTCATGCCTATATCATCTGGTTGCATTTGAAGAGGCCTTGCAGGCTTTCGATAAGGCATTGGCCTTGGAGCCTTATTATACGACCTACGAATACAAGGGGGTATGTCTGGCTGCATTAGGCCGTACGGAGGAAGCTATTAATGCCTTTGACCAAAGCATCTCGCTGTATCCGTATCTGAACAACTATTTTTGGAAAGCGGCTATTTTACTATCCTCACAAAAATTGCCCGAAGCAGCAAGCACGTATCTGTCTGTTGCTGCGCTGAAGGATACGGATAATGAAACCAAAGCATTGGCCTACAATAATGCCGGGTATGCCTTATATGTGAATAAAAATTATGAAAAGGCCATGGAGGCAATAGAGAAGGGCTTGGGCTTAAAGCAGGATAAGTCAAATCTGTACAAAAACAAGGGGCTGATTCTGGAGGCACAGGGTAATTATGACGGCGCAATGGAGAACTATAACCGGGCGTTGGAAATTGAACCGAATAACCAGCTTGCCCTTACCGCCAGGAGGAATCTTTCTGCGAAGCTGGATGGAAAACCGCTGGACCCCACTCAATTTCTTGAATGGGAAGAAATTAAGCTGTATGTGCCTTCGGACAAAATATGGACCATAGTCTTCAACCGGCCGGTGGATTTAGAATCTGCAAAAGAATATATTCATATAACTGATAAGGATAACAATCAACTGAGTCTGAAGATAGAAGCCGGGAATAGTGCCAATGTGGTAAAGGTTTCCCTGGCCAATGAGCAAGGCTATGCATCTTCTGCCAGATATACGCTTTTTGTTCCGTCAGACGTCCAGACAACTGGAGGAGTAAAAATGATCAGCGGCGTCAAGATGGATTTCATATCCAAATAATGCAAATGAAAGGATGGAGAATATGTCAGACGATATTATGAAAAAAGATGCGCCAACCAATAATGAAGAAGGCGAGATTATGGATGATGAGCTGGAGATGGTAGCAGGGGGGGTGGAGCGCCCTAAACCGCCTACTGCTCCCGGAATCGGCAGCGGAATGTAGAAAGGAGCTCTAAAGTTGAGAAGACAGAAGATGGTACGATTAGATTACTTCATTTTATTCATGGCGGCATTGCTGGCTTTTGCCCCTCTATTTGCTTACGCGGATGGGTTTCAGTACGAAGAAGAGGCACAGGTATTAAATGCCTTGGGGCTTTACCGGGGAATTTCGGAACAAGAATTCAATCCGGATTTGGGCTCGGTACTTGACCGTGAAACAGGGATCGTTATGTTAATCAGGCTCTTCGGTCTGGAAAATGATGCAGCCCAAATAAAGAATGCCGACGAGATCCTGAGCAGATTCCATGATGCCGGTGAAATTTCAGCCTGGGCAAAAAACGCCGTTGCCTATGCGGTTAACAGCGGCTTGGTAATAGGCTTTCCGGGCGGGACTTTTGGTGCCAGGATGCCTTTGAATGGGAAAGCATATTGCAGTCTTATCCTGCGTCAGCTCGGTTATACTCCCGATTATAACCAGGCACCGGCTGAACTGGCAAATGCGGGCGGAATCTCTAAGGAAGAGGCTCAACTGTACACCAATAAAGCTTTACTCAAAGATGATTTAGTTGGAATTTCTTATGGATGTTTGAAAATGAATGTTGCTGAGGGAAAAAGCTTGCTTGGAAGCCTTGTTGAAAAGGGTGCTGTAGAAAGGGCAAAAGTGGAAGCAATCGTAGCGAAAGCACCTGACCTGAGTGTCGCATTAGTACCGCCGCCAGCCTCGCCTGTAGTGCCTGCGGCACCGACTGTCCCGCCGTCACATGAGTCAGATTCCGAACACTCCGTTGACAGGATTAAACCGATAGTATCAATTACCCAAAGTCAGGATAATGTTATCACCGTTAGTTTTAATGAGCCGGTCATTTCTTCAACCAACGGAAATGGTGCCAAGAACTTATCCAACTATAGGCTATTGTCGGCTAATGGTGATTTCGTGGAAAATGCTGCTTCAATATCGGAATCCACACTGAATAAGAAATTTGACATCCGTTTTGATTCACTGATTAAAGGAAGCTACGGTGAATTTATCATCAGTATCACAGGCATCAATGACCACTCCGGAAATACTATGAACGATTATGAACAAAAAATATCAATCATACCTTTTTCCATTAAAACAATTGAATAACAGAACAACGTTAGTTGTAGAGCATATCATTCATAAACGATATGTGCAATCGCTCTTGTTGCGGCAGAGCGATTATTTTTTTGAGTCCGGGATTTTACTTTTGCAGTTATTGGTTTACTTGCCATTGGTGAAATTCTCATTTGTTGCCCCACCTGCAAGCCTTGAATTTCAAGCCGCTAAGTATTTATTTATGTTTTAAGTTATACCTGTTTGGCTCAAAATAGCATTTAAGTAAATGTTGTTCGTTTTGTCCAACGCCATTCCCTTTGATGAAACACTAACGGGATATAAAAGCTGCCGCAAGTTCTATGTAATCTATTACCTGCAAATTCGATAAAAAAACAACCCTCACGTCGCAAGACTTAAAGAAGGTTGTATAGTAATATAACATTAGTTGTCTAAAGTTAAAATTGTATCCTTGGGAAGATTATCCTTGTTTTGATAACACATATGGTAGGTATATTTAATCTTTTCCTTCTAAAATTTAGACCATAACTAACTTCTCATGTTTCATAACTTGTGGGGGTTGTTCAAACCACCCATTTTCAATTAGAATATCTGCTCCATCTTTACTATAACTCAAACCTTCGTTAAGGTATTTTGTAAGTGTAGACTGTAAGTCACTCCGCATAATGTTTGCCATGGCTATGCCCAAGCTGCTTATCCTTGATGCAGATAGTATCATAGCATGATTCATCATCAATTTTTCTGAAAAAGGTGCAACGGTAGAATCAGTTACAAATAAATCAGAAGCAGAAGGAATTGGAATACCTTCATCCGTTAAGAGAGAAGTTAGCTTTTCAATATGTTTCGCTACAATATCTTGACCTTGGAAAAAACAATCAGAACTCTTTTTCATTTTAGAAACCTGACCAAATGCAGTTGAGATTGCTCTTCCAATCAGATTTTGATAAATAATGGAGGAAATGTAAGTAACCTCTAATGCAAGCAAAGGTCGTTTTTCTCCAAACCAATCTAATAGAAAACTTTGGCTTTTTACATATTGAACCTCTTTAGGTACCTCTACCATTGGAGCACGAACCGCAATACCTTTTGATAACTTAAGTTCGATTGAACTATTATAAAGGTCAATGTACTCACGTATACGCTTTGAAAAGAAGTCTCTAATGTCTATGCGGGCTATCTGATTTAAAATTAAAGTGTAATTATGCATTGCAATCCTTGACATTAGCGATAAATAGTGTAAATAGAAAGCGTCAGTAAATAAGCGTGGCGCATTTATATTAACATCTTTTTCTGTATATCCAACTGGTATAGGTAATTCCTCTTCATTAAGTAAATTAGTTACTTCTTGAATATGTTGCTTTAACAAATCAGAGGTTTGCTGCATTAAAGCCCGAGTTTCTTCACATTCTACATGGGTTAAAAAATGTTTTAGCACACATACTGTCATAGTATCACTCATGTATGAATTCCATAAGCCCGCTATTTCTGATGAAGCGAATGGTATTTTCTTTATATCTCTCATAAATATATCCCTCCTGTATAAATAGTGTTATTAGACTCCCACTAAATTCTCATGCTTTACAGCTTGCGGGGGCTGTTCAAGCCACTTATTATCAATTAGAATATCTGTTCCTTCTTTAGCATACAGCTTACCTTCAGCAGTAAATTTCATATACTTGGTCTGTAAGTCTTTCCTCATAGTATCTGCAATTGCCATACCCAAACTACTCAACCCCGATGAAATTAAAAGTAGAGAATGATTCAGCATCAATTTTTCTGAAAAGGGTGCAATTGTAGAATCTGTTACATAGGAATCAGAGCTCGAAGGAATAGGTATGTTTTCTTCTGGTAAAAGTGAGTTTAAATCATCCATTTGTTTCGATATGAGCGTTTTACCATCAAAAAAATACTTAGAATTCTTTTTATCTTTAGAAACCTGACCAAAGCCTGTTGTCATTGCCCTGCCAACTATATCTGCAAAAAGAATGCCAAAAACGTGAGTTAACTCTACTGCCAGCATGGACCTTTTTTCCCCAAACGAATCAGACATGAAATCTTGACTTTTTACAAATTGAATCTCTTTAACCACTTCTACTCTTGGTGCTCTAATAAATATACCCTTCGACAACCTAAGCTCTGCTGAACTGTTATAAAGGTCAATGTACTCATGGACACGTCTTGAAAAGAAATCTCTGATGTCAGCACGTGTTAACTCATTTAGGATTAGAGTGTAATTATGCATTCCGGCTCTTGCCATAAATCCCAAATATTGCAGATAAAAACCGTCACTGAATAAGCGTGGAGCATTTATATTAACATCATTGTCTGTATATCCATCCGGTACAGGCAGTCCCTCAGTGTTAAATATATTAGTTATTTCTTGAATATGTTGTGTTGACAAATCAGAGGTTTGCTGCATCAAGGCCCGAATTTCTTCATCGTCTACATGGGTTAAACAATGCTTCAGCATGCATACTATCAAAGTATCACCCATGTATGAATTCCATAAGCCTGATATCTCTGAAGAAGTTAATGGTATTTTCTTTATATAGCTCATAAATATGAACCTCCTGTATAAACAAGTTAAAAATATTATTACCTTGTTTACAAAATTTATAAGTCCCATGAGGTCAATCATATTCGGACATTGTTTGTAAAGAGAACCATAGCCACTATGGTATCTTTTTTTATTTCTGGCATGATACTAAAAACACTAATAATAAATATTATAAATTTCAATGAAGGAATGTGAAATAATGCCTAGCAATAATGCTGTATCTAATAGATTAGCGAATGAAAAACCGCCATATCTCCGCCAACATATGTTCAATCCGGTAGATTGGTTCAGTTGGACCGAGGAGGCCTTTAAAAAAGCAAAGAAGGAAGATAAACCAATTTTTTGAGCATCGGATACAGTTGCTGCCATTGGTGACATGTTATGGAGAGGGAATCTTTTGAAGATGAGGAAGTCGCAGAAATACATAATAAGCATTTCGTTTCAATTAAGGTAGATCGTGAAGAACGACCGGATATTGATCATATCTATATGGATGTATGCCAAGCACTAACTGGGCAGGGTGGTTGGCCACTCACAATCATTATGGCACCGAAAAAGAAACCTTTTTTGCTGGGACATATTTTCCTGAAAGAGTAAGGATGATAAAATACTCGCGTCCTGGAACGGTCTGATGATAGCAGCGCTATCCCTGGTGGGTGACAGAAAGGATGAAAATGCAATAAAGATGCTGGAGCGGGCAAACAAAAGCTTCCTGCCCTTTACTGTAATGATCTTCAAGGATGCGGAAGCTGTGAACTCTGATATTGCAGGCGTTTCGCCATATATTGAAGAACAGGTCATGATAGATGACAAGACAACGGCTTATATATGCGAGAATTTCTCTTGCCGTGCTCCGGTGACAGAAGTGGAGCAGTTTAAAGAACTTGTCGGTATAAAATAGCAACTGCTAACGGTGATTCTCAATGAAATTGTCGATTAGCCTTCTTGCGATACTTAACGGGCCGGGTATCTCGGGAAGATTGTCGGCTGAAAACCAGTCGACGGTGAGTATCTCCGATGGGTCCGGCTTCAGCTCCCCACCTGCATATTCTGCAGTGAAGCCCAGCATGAGGGAGTCGGGGAAAGGCCAGGGCTGGCTGCCGAAGTATCTGATGTTGTCCACCCGGATGCCTACCTCTTCAAGGACCTCTCTTTTCACACATTCCTCCAGGTTCTCGCCGGGTTCTACGAAGCCGGCCAGTATGCTGTAGAATTTCGAAGTGAAGCGGTTGCCACGGGCAAGCAGTATCTTCTCTCCTTTGGTTATTGCAACTATTATGGCAGGTGATATCTTGGGATAGACTACAAGCCCACATTCCGGGCAAGCTTTGGCATGCTCCGTCTTAAGCAGCTGCGTACCCTTGCCGCACTGTCCACAGTACCTGCTTTTCTGATCCCAGTTAACAAGATGATAGGCTCTTGCTGCAAGCCAGAAAAGCTCATCATCCAGGTTTCTGAAAAGCGGTCGTAACACTTCAAAACTGAAATTTTCCGGATATGCTCCGGAACCGTTCTGCAGCGCGGCAAAACATGGATAAGAATCCAGCCTTCCAAGATAAATGGATGAGGTTGCGTCCAAATCGAGGTTATCTATATTTTCAAAGTATGGTATTGAAATCTTGTTGTTTTTCTTTTCTACCAGAAGCATATCCTTATCAAAGATAAACCAAAAGCCCGGTTCATTTACCTCTGGGATCGGCAGTGCCCTAAGTTCAAAAGACATTTTACTCTCCTTTATAAACAGTTATTTCATACAGTGTTATTCTACCATAAAGCATAGCTTGAATAAAGGCATGAAGCTGCACAAAATAGGAATGATGCGACGTAAGGGTTGCGGGTTACGCGTAACACGCAACTCGAAACGGCTATGTCACATAATTCTACTGTTATGCAATAGCTGCGGCTTAGCCCTTCAATATATCTATAAAGTTCTTTATTATCCTGGCGGTGATCCCCCATATTATCTTCCCGTCATATACATAAAAATACACCGGATATTTGCCTCGTCTCCAAGGATAATCAATGCCTTGCTGTATCATTTCATAAGGAAAATCATCTCCGGGCATCATCTGGACATCTATATAGTGGCAAAGTGGCTCGGTCTCCATAAGGAAGGACAGGGGAACGGCGAAGGTTTCCTTTACCTCATCGGGGTTGAAGGTGCCCTTGTAATCTGTCAGTATTCCCGTAAAGGGATAGATAATGGTGTTAAAAGGAGTTATCAGTATATCCAGCTCACCCAGAATGCAGACCTTTTCCTCCGGCAGCAGCAGTTCCTCCGAGGTTTCCCTTATGGCGGCCTTGATGCTGTCTTCCGAAGCTTCTATCCCGCCACCTGGAAAGCAGATTTCGTTGGGCTGCTGGTTCAGCTTTTCTGAACGAACTTCAAAAAGGAGTGAATGGCCTTCGGAGCTTTCAACAATGGGAATGAGCACAGAGAATTGTCTGGATGAATCACAGTCGCTTATATTGCCTTTTCTGTTTTTGAGTTTTTTTAAATCGGCTTTCATATTGACTCCTTTGAGTGATCCCGTTGTTATGGGAATATGTATATATTGTTGAATAATTGCTTACAATTTCAGTATATCAGAACTTCAATCCTATCAACATGATTTTGTGGTCAAAAACAGTATTATGACTGATATTTAATATTCTGCTACACTATATAAGTCGTTTTCTAAAGATTTTGAATATCGCAATAAGAGTATTTTTTCGCATTTATCTGTTGAGGGTTTTGCGGGCTAATGGTATTATTGTCTTAGGTGGATGACAAAAAACAGACAATCTTTTAAATAATTGTCGGATAAGAACATAATTCAAAAGGAGGAACAATAATGCACAAGAAACTTTTTATCCCGGGACCAATCGATGTTAGAGAGGATGTACTGGCTAAAATGGCCACACCTCAGATAGGACACCGCTCAAAGGCTGCATCGGCGTTGCAGAGGGGAATATCTGAAAAACTCCAGAAGGTATTTCAGACAAAGAACATGATAATACTCTCAACCTCATCAGGAAGCGGTCTCATGGAAGCAGCGATCAGATGCTGCACGAGAAAAAGAGCAGCTGTGTTCTCGGTAGGCGCTTTTGGGGACAGATGGTACAAAATGGCTAAGGCCAATGGAGTACCGGCAGACAAGTTCTCTTCTGTACCTGGACAGCCGACAACAGTTGCAATGGTGGATGAAGCTCTCGCAACAGGAAAATATGACGTCATTACCGTAACACATAACGAAACCTCAGCAGGTATAATGAATCCCTGTGGTGAAATAGGTGAACTTCTGAAATCCAAATATCCTGATGTATTGTATCTTGTTGATACAGTCAGCTCGATGGGCGGATCGGATATAAGGGTTGATGAGTGGGGAATCGACGTTTGCATAACCTCCACACAGAAGTGCCTTGGACTTCCAGCAGGAATGGCTATATGTTCAGTTACAGAAAGATCCATCGAAGCTGCAAGACAGGTAGAAAACAGGGGCCTCTATTTTGACCTTGTTGAGCTTTATGATTTCATAATCAAAAAGGATTATCAGTATCCATCCACACCATCGCTTTCACACATGTTTGCAATGGATTATCAGCTGGACAGAATGCTTGCTGAGGGCAACGAAAAGAGATTCGCAAGACATATCGAGATGGCTGAATGTGTACGTTCATGGGCAAAGAAGAACTTCGCAATATTCGTAGAGGATCCGAAATATCTTTCAAATACTCTTACAACAATAAAGAATACCAGAGGCATCAGCGTAAGCGATCTCAACAAACAGCTTGGTGAAAGAGGCTTTGAAATATCCAATGGCTATGGAGACCTTAAAGATGTAACCTTCAGGATATCACACATGGGTGACTACACACTGGATGAAGTAAAAGAACTTCTCAAGAACATAGACGAAATATTGGGATTATAGTTGAAATGAAGTGGTGGGGGTATATCCCCCGCCTCATTAAATCTTGTAAGAAGAAGGGTAGGGGAAGTATGTATAGGATATTAGTAACTGATGGTATGGAAAAGTCAGCTGTTGAAAAGCTGAAAAACAGCGGCTCTGAGGTAGTGGAACAGTTCTTTGAACCGGATGAGCTCAAGGAGCAGGTCAAAAACTTTGATGCTGTTGTAGTACGTTCAGCTACAAAGGTAAGACAGCCAATCATTGACGGAGCCCTGGAAACCAAAAAGCTCAAGCTTATAATCCGTGGTGGTGTAGGCGTTGACAATATCGATGTGGAATATGCAAAGCTCAATGGGATAACCGTTGCCAACACTCCCAACGCCAGCAGCGCTTCTGTGGCAGAGCTGGCAATCGGCCATATGTTCTGCCTGGCCAGGTATATACACATTTCCAACCACACAATGAGAGAAGGCAAATGGAACAAGAAGCAGTACGAAGGGATCGAGCTTGCAGGGAAGACACTCGGACTTGTAGGCTTTGGAAGAATAGCCAGAGAAGTAGCCAAGAGAGCATATGCACTGGGTATGAAGGTAGTTTATACCAATACTTCAGGAGCAAAAGAAGGCTTTGATAACTATACCTTCAAGACTCTTGATGAGCTCCTTGCTATTTCTGATTTCATATCAGTGCATATTCCTGGTTCCAAGGACAAGAAGCCTGTAATAGGTGAAGAGCAGATAGCAAAGATGAAGGACGGCGTATACATAGTCAACACTGCAAGAGGCGGAGTTGTAGATGAAGATGCACTCGTAGCGGCATTGGATTCAGGCAAGGTGGCTGCCGCAGCACTTGACGTATTCGCAGAAGAACCCACCAAAAATGAAAAGATATACACACATGACAAGATTTCTCTCACTCCTCACATAGGCGCTCAGACAGCGGAAGCACAGGAAAGAATAGGTGAAGAAATCGTACAGATAATCAAAAATCACTTAGTATAGGAGAGAAAACTATGGCAACAGTAAAAGCTTTTAAGGCAATCAGGCCTACGCAGGAGCTGGCGGATAAGGTTGCTGCCCTTCCCTATGACGTAATGGACAGTGATGAGGCCAGGGAAATGGTAAAAGGCAATCCTTATTCCTTCCTTCATGTGGATAAGGCAGAGATAGACCTGGATCCTTCCATTGACCACTATGACAAAAGGGTTTATGAGAAAGCCAGAGACAACATGCAGGATATGATAAAGGCAGGAACACTGAAGCAGGATGGAAAGAACTGCCTGTATATATACAAGCAGGTAATGAGTGGTCGTGCCCAGGTTGGACTTGTAGGTTGTACCTCTATAGACGAATATCTGAACAACATAATCAAGAAGCATGAGTTTACAAGAGCCGATAAGGAACAGGACAGGATAAACCATGTTGATTACTGCAATGCCAATACAGGACCGATATTTCTGACCTACAGGGCAAAAAAGGCTATCAACGATATGATAGAAGCCTGGATGAGAGATCACAAGGCTGTATATGACTTTGTATCGGAAGATGGCATAGGACACACAGTATGGGTAATTGACGATGAAGCTATAATTAACAAGCTTGAAACAGAGTTTGCCGGAATCGACTACCTTTACATAGCAGACGGACATCATCGCTGCGCATCTGCTGCCAAAGTCGGACTCAAGAGAAGGGAACAGTTCCCCAACTACAAGGGAGATGAGGAATTCAACTTCTTCCTGGCTGTCCTTTTCCCTGACGAACAGCTGTATATAATGGATTATAACAGGGTGGTAAAGGACCTGAACGGCAACAGTACAGAGGAATTTGTCAACAAGGTGAAGGACAAATTCACTATAGAACCTTATAATGAAGGGAAACCCTTCAAACCCACCGCAAAGCATACCTTCGGAATGTACCTGGAGGGTAAGTGGTATAAGCTGGCTGCCAAGGAGGGGACATTTGACGAAGCAGATCCTGTTGATAGGCTGGATGTTTCCATAATGCAGAAGAACCTTCTTAATCCAGTGCTGGGAATTCAAGACCCAAGGACAGACAAGAGGATAGACTTTGTAGGAGGTATAAGGGGTCTTAAGGAACTGGAGAAGAGAGTGGAGGCAGGAATGAAGGTAGCATTCTCAATGTGCCCGACAACTATAGACGATCTTATGTCCATAGCCGACGCAGGACAAGTAATGCCGCCCAAGTCCACATGGTTTGAGCCGAAGCTGAGAAGCGGACTGTTCATACACGAACTGTAAAAGAATATAAAATCAAGAGGCTGTTGAGACCTCGAAAATTAAGATCCTTCGTTTCACTCAGGATGACATTAGGGTGTCATCCTGAGCAGAGCGAAGGATCTTTTACTTTCCATAAACAAGAATTAAAATGCAGGAATTATGATTACTAAAATCATAAAAATGAATAAATATGAAATAATACGTATATTATGTGAGCAGAACAAGAGTTATGCAGCTTGAATAATACAGGAAAATACTACATACAATTATTTAACTGGCTAAACAAAATGCATAAATATAATAAAAATTGCAGCACAACATTGACATACCTGCAATTGACTAATATAATTAATAGAAACAGCATTTTATATGGTCATAGGAGGTCTCTATGGGAAGAACACTAACGCAAAAAATCATCGATAATAGTAGGATATCAGGAGCATATGAACCTGACAGTGATGTGACCGTGAAGGTCAATCAGACTCTCACTCAGGATTCTACTGGTACCATGGTATATCTACAGCTTGAAGCCATGCATATCCGCAAGATAAAAACTGAGCTTTCGGTTGCATATATAGATCATAATACACTTCAGACCGGATTTGAAAATGCCGATGACCATGCCTTCATAAAAAGTGCGGCAGCAAAATACGGCATCATATTTTCAAAACCCGGAAACGGAATCTGTCACCAGCTTCATTTGGAGCGCTTTGCCAAGCCTGGAGGTATCCTTCTTGGCTCCGATAGCCATACTCCAACTGCGGGAGGCCTTGGAATGCTGGCCATCGGTGCGGGAGGACTGGATGTTGCAGTAGCTATGGCCAATGGTACATATACTTTCAGGATGCCAAAGCTTCTGAATATCGAGTTGGTTGGAAGCATTGGACCGTGGGTTTCGGCCAAGGATGTGATACTATACATTCTAAAGCTTCTGACAGTAAAAGGCGGTGTCGGATATGTCATAGAGTATACGGGGGAAGGCGTAAAAGCCCTCTCGGTAACAGACCGCGCGACAATAACCAATATGGGAGCTGAATTGGGAGCAACCACATCAATTTTTCCCAGTGATGAGATAGTAAGGGATTTTTTAAGGAGACAAAGCCGGGAAAAGGACTATGTCCCATTAGCCGCTGATCCGGATGCGCAATATGACAGGAAGATCAGGATCGATTTGGGACAAATAACTCCGATGGCAGCAAAACCTCATAGCCCGGATAATGTGGAGGCGATCCGCAGCTTGGAAAACGTGAAGATAGATCAAGTCTGCATTGGGTCATGCACAAATTCCTCTTACACTGATTTAATGAGGGCAGCGGCGATACTGAAAGGTAGTAGGGTACATCCGGATGTCAGTTTGGTAATAGCCCCGGGATCCAGCAATATAATGAAGATGATGATGGGGAACGGTGCAATGGGAGATCTGATAGCTGCAGGTGCTCGAGTGATTGAAGCCGCCTGTGGCCCATGCATAGGAATGGGACAGGCACCCGCTTCGGGAGCGGTCTCCCTGAGGACCTTCAACAGGAATTTTAAAGGGCGGTGTGGTACGGACAGCGCAGGGGTATACATTGTAAGCCCTGAGACGGCTGCTGTTTCTGCTATTACCGGCTACCTTATCAGTCCTGAAACAGCAGGGTTGGAATATCCTGTAATCGGACTCCCTGAAAGCTTTGAGGTCCATGATAATTATTTTATCTACCCAGACTCTAACGGCATTGACACGGAGCTGGTAATGGGGCCGAATATAAAGCCGTTTCCTGTCAACAAGCCGATAAACAGCTCAATGGAGGGAAAGCTAATACTCAAGGCGGGCGATAATATAACAACCGATGATATTATGCCATCCAATGCAAAGCTGCTGCCATATCGCTCCAACATCCCGGAGCTGTCCAAGTATTGCTTTGGGACTATAGTAAGCAACTTCAGGGATAAGGCGCTGCTAAGCAATGGAGGCTTCATCCTCAGCGGAGAAAACTATGGCCAAGGCTCCAGCAGAGAGCATGCGGCATTGGTGCCTTTATACCTGGGGATCAAAGCGATCATATCCAAATCCTTTGCCAGGATCCACAAGGATAATCTGATAAACTCAGGGATACTCCCCCTTGTATTTCTGGACAAAAGCGATTATGAACGTTTTGATGAAAATGATGAAATCGAATTGGTTGATATTATAGAGGGACTAATGACTAAAAGGCTTGTGACTGTTATAAACAAAACAAAGGGCTTTGAGATTTCCTGCCAGTTTGAAGGATCATTGACGGATGTTGAAATACTTATAGCCGGAGGGTATCTTAATTATATGAAAGCAATTGGGGAAGGAGCGCGTTCATGATACATCGGATCACACTTATTCCGGGCGATGGGATAGGACCGGAGGTTTCTCAGGCAGCTAGGAGTGTCATAGATGCAACAGGCGTCAAGATACACTGGGATATAGTGAATGCCGGAGAGAAAACCCTGGAGGCAACGGGCAGCTTGGTGCCGGAGGAGGTATACCGGAGCCTGGAGCAGAACCGTATTGCGCTCAAGGGACCCATTGCTACGCCTGTAGGGAAAGGCTTTAGAAGTATCAATGTTATGCTGAGAGTCAAATACGACCTGTATGCCAATGTGAGGCCAGTCATGTCAATACCTGGGCTTAATACACCCTTTAGTGGAGTAGATCTGGTCATATTCAGGGAGAATACGGAGGATCTATACTGTGGAGCAGAAAGTATAAAAGAGCCGGGCAAAGCTGAGGCTGTCAAGGTAATAACTGAATATGCCTCGGAACGTATTGCAAGAAGTGCTTTCAAGTATGCTGCAGAAAATAACAGGAAGAAAATTACTATAGTACACAAGGCAAACATACTCAAGCTGACTGACGGACTATTCCTTGAAACTTCACGGCGAGTGGCAAAAGACTATCCAATGGTGGAGCTCCAGGATAGGATCATTGATAATATGTGCATGCAGTTGGTAACAAAGCCGGGAGCTTTCGATGTCATACTGACCATGAACCTGTATGGAGATATACTGTCGGATCTGTGTGCGGGCCTTGTTGGTGGACTTGGGATCGTACCCGGAGCCAATATAGGTCAGGATATGGCAATTTTTGAAGCAGTACATGGAAGCGCACCTGACATTGCGGGCAAAAATCTGGCAAACCCTACGGCACTGATCCTGTCGGGAGCAATGCTGATGGATCATATAGGAGAAAAGGCGGCAGCTGAAAACATCAGAAATGCTGTGCTGTCAACACTGAAAAGTGGGAGCTTGTTGACTGCGGACCTTGGGGGGACTGCTTCAACAACAGAGTTTACAGATACAATAATTAATAATTTGCAAAAGGTGTAAGATTATCCTTTGTCAATTATAAGCGGGAGGGAAATAAGTGAACAAGGAATCACAGAACAATGCATTTCTATCTGAATTGGCTGAAAAAACCGCAGCAAATGATTTTATTGACTCCGGATTTTATGATAAGTACGAAGTAAAAAGAGGACTTCGCAATGAAAATGGTACGGGTGTCCTTGTCGGGCTCACCCGGATCGGCTCAGTTGAAGGCTATAAGGTGAAGAATGGCAGTAAGCTTCCTGCGGAAGGTGAAATGTACTACAGGGGGATAAGCGTCAAAGAACTGGTTGCGGGTTTTCAGGCAGAAAACCGTCGTGGTTTTGAGGAAACTGCGTACTTGCTTTTATTTGGTGAACTTCCCAACGAGCATTCACTACAGTCCTTTAATGAGCTGCTGGATGAATACAGGGATCTGCCAAGAGGTTTTACTGAAAACATGATACTCAGGATACCCAGCAGGAATGTCATGAACAAGCTTCAGAGAAGTATCCTGGTGCTTTATTCCCACGATGAGAACCCTGATGATATATCTATAAAAAATGTATTGAGACAAAGTATTGAGCTTATTGCAAGATTTCCTACCATTATTTCATATGGTTATCAGGCGAAAGCACACTATTTTGATAATCAGAGCCTGTATATCCATTCGCCAAGACCCGGCATCGGCACTGCAGAAAACATACTCCATATGATTCGACCTGATAATGCCTACTCCAAAGTAGAAGCTGAGATACTCGACCTTTGCATGGTCATTCATGCGGATCATGGAGGTGGAGACAATTCATCCTTCGCTACCCACGTAGTATCCTCTAACGGGACGGATACCTATTCGACCATCGCAGCGGCTGTCGGCTGCCTGAAAGGCCCCAAACACGGCGGGGCAAATATCATGGTGAAGGATATGGTTGACAATATTCGTGAGAGTGTATCAAATTGGGAAAACAGTGAGAGGCTGAAGGATTATCTGTACAAAATATTAAAGAAAGAGGCATTTGACGGAAAAGGCCTGATTTATGGGATGGGACACGCCGTATACACATTGTCCGACCCTAGGGCGGTCCTTCTTAAAGAGAAGGCTTATGAACTGGCAATCGAGAAAAATGCAATACAGGAATTTGAGCTTTATAAAAACATAGAGGAAATAACTATTGAGCTTATAAGATCCATAAAAGGCCCAGATACTTATATCCCGGCCAATGTAGACCTTTATTCTGGTTTTGTATACGATAAACTGGGTATACCTAGCGATTTGTATACTCCGATTTTTGCAGCGTCCCGTATAGCGGGCTGGTGTGCGCATCGTCTTGAAACCATTGCCGGGGATAACAGGATAATACGCCCGGCATATGTCAACGTGTATCCCCGTATGGAGTATGTAGCTCTGGAGGAAAGATAACCTGCACTGCGCCTTTTACTTGTATAATTTTTACGATTGATGTAGAATATACTTTGTTGTAAAAGTATATTGCTTAAAATTATAGGTAACCGGGGATGATTTTGTGAAGGGTATCAGTGCAAAAAGTGTATTTGAGAGAATAAGAGCGGGCTTGAGAAGCGAGGTAGTGCTGTTTTTCATCCTGATATCTGTTAAACTTCTGCTGTTCAACGAAATAACAGAAAGCGGCAGTCTGAGGAATATTGCGCTTATAGCTTCAGTTGCAGGCACGGTATTGGTGCTTGTATGCTGGACGATATTGCTGCGAAAGACTTTAAGGCTGCCGGTTTTATATATCATGGACTGCGGCGTGACCTTTATCATAATTGCAGACATGCTGTTTTACCGTTACTTTTGTGATGTTCTTTCAATGCCATTGATAACCCAGGCTTCGGTGGTATCTTCCGTAAAAAGCAGCATATTCAATCTGATACACCTGACTGACTTTATATTCGTACTGGATCTGGTCATAATTCTTATATTGTACTTTGCAGGAAGAACGACAAGGGCAGGTAGAAACAGCAGTTATGGGAGGCTTGTGCTTCGCTTCGCCTTTGCATTGGTGATAGGCCTTGGTCTCAGCGGCTACGGGATATCAACACTGCTTAAATCGCAGCCTACTATATTCAAATCTTTCTATGACAGGGTGTATATAGTGCAGAACATAGGCCTGCTTAGCTTTCACGGCATAGATGCCTTCAAGTTCCTACAGTCAAGGGATGGAAAGGCACAGCCTGTTACAGAGGCACAGAAAAAGGAAATTGTAAGCTTCCTTGAGGAGAAAAAGAATAGTTCGGAAAAGCCACAGGTGCTCTTTGGAGCTGGAAAGGGAAAGAACCTGATAGTCGTTCAGGTGGAAGCCCTACAGGAATTTGTTATAAACAGGAGCATTAATGGTCAGGAGATCACACCAAATCTCAATAAGCTGATAAAAAACAGTATATATTTTGAGAATTATTATACTGAGACAGCCGGAGGCGGGACCTCGGATGCTGAGCTGCTTTCCAATGTATCTATGTTTCCTGCCAAGGAGGGTTCAGCCTACATAAGGTTTTCGGGCAACGACTATTACTCAATTGCCAGACGGTTGAAGGAAGAAGGCTATGCTACATCAGCCATGCATGCCTATAAGCCCGGCTTCTGGAACAGAAGCGTTATGTACCAGACCTTGGGCTTTGATGAGTTTATAAACAGGAATGACTACAGCAATGACGAACTGATAGGCATGGGTCTCAGTGACAAGTCCTTTCTGAAGCAGTCACTGGAGCGCATGAACAAATACAATGAGCCTTATTACGCTCTGCTTATAACCCTGACAAGCCATTTTCCTTTTGATAACGACAAGAAGTATTACAGCGGATTTGATGTGGGTGAGTACAAGGATTCCTTCCTGGGCAACTATCTGGAGGCTATCCACTATACTGATGAAGCATTGGGCGAATTCATAGAGGAGCTTGAAAACGATGGACTGATGGATAGGTCTGTTATCGCGATATACGGAGACCATTTCGGGATACCAAAGGATAAGAGAGAATGCCTGGTTGAATTTCTGGGTCTGGAAGCCATGGATAACTACAACTGGATCAAGCTGCAGAAGGTACCGATGCTGATTCATATACCCGGCGGCGGCAGTGCAGGCACCAGAAGCATAGTCGGAGGCGGGGTGGATTTCATGCCCACCATTATGAACATAATGGGAGTGGACACCGGTGATCTGCCTATGTTGGGAAGAGATCTTCTGAATTCCACAAAGGGAATGGCAATAATGAGGCATGGGACCTTTATAACTGACAAATATATGG
>CAZNMO010000005.1:43244-51191 GCA_964574195.1 uncultured Clostridiaceae bacterium
GCTTGTATCCGAAGGTGTTGCATACGATGTGGAGACCGGTGAAAGGTATCCTATAGATAAGCTGGCGGAGGATCAGGAACTGGCCATGAGACATCTGGAGTATTCGGATATTATTTTGGAAAGCAACCTGGCAAAGGAATTGGTGGAATATATGAAAGCAAAATAGACAGTTTATACTGTCTATTTTTTTACTCATAAAATGCCTTCTTAATGGCCTTGTGATCCCTGACCATTATCTGGCCTTTGGCAATGACTGAATGAATAGTGAGAGTATCATCCAGCAGTACTATATCGGCATCGGAGTCTTCTTTTAGAGTTCCCTTTCGTGGATATAGCTTGAGGGCTTTTGCTGGATTTACGGTTATCAGGCTGAGCCCCTGCTCCAAAGTAATGATGCCATCCTTTATTGCACTGCGTATATCCTGATACAAAACCTCTGCATGCCCTACATCAATACTTACAAGGTTCTCGTTTTCGTCAAAAATAGGCATGCTTCCATTGGCGTCGGAGCTGGCACAGATATGCTCTAAAGGAAGCCCTTTTTCCATATAGAGCTTCAAGGTATCTCCGATGCTCATACAATCAGGTTTATCATCAGTTTTATAAAAGCTGGCGGTCAGGTCGACATAGCCCCCCATTTTTATGAATTCCATGCCCTGCTCGGCAAGGTGCCTGATCCTGTTTATATGTGTCGGCATGAATTGTTTGGCAGGGATCTCTGTAGTTTTTACAATCTCTATTATTGAATTGATCCCTTCAGGGCCTTCACCCAGATGAAGATGCACGATTCCTGCCTTCTTGGAAAGCAGGCCGCCGACCCTTGTGTGAGCTGCAAGCTTTTTCAAGTCATTGAGACTGGGGTAAGAGCAGCGATGATCTGAAATTGCGATTTCACCTACACCAATTACCTTATCTATCAGTATGAGATCTGACTGTACCGAACCTGTAAGGGTTTTGAAAGGCAACGTGTAGCAGCCGCTATAAATGTAAGTGGATACCCCCTCTTCTTCCAGCGACTTTGCTTTTGAAAACAGCGCCTCCATGCTTCTGGTCACTCCGTCAGTACCAAGGAGCCCTACAGCAGTAGTGATGCCGGCTAGTGTCAATTCGCTCAATCGGATATCCGGAGTCCTGGTTGTGGAACCACCTTCACCGCCGCCTCCGGAAATATGCACATGCTGATCGATAAACCCGGGTACTGCCTTGAAATCACCACCCTCAATTGTCTCTTCACAGAAGCCTTGTGGAAGGTCAATAGAGTCGGCTATTTTTACGATCCTATCATTACAGATGAGGATATCCTTCCTGCCCTCGTATGCGGGGCTGTAAATCTCTGAATCCTTGATAAGCTTAAACATACAACACCTCTTTTGAATAACGTGCTTATTTTTCACTTTTCAATATTTTACCCTCCTGCATCCAATCCCAATACTTCTTTGGGATCTTTGCCGACGCAAGGCGCATGTTTTTTCGGGGTTCTATATATTGTGACTTGTAGTATTCTTCCCAAAGGTCATCATAAATATCATCCTTCAAGTATTTTTGATAATCCTCCTTACGAACCTCAAAGACCTTACCGTTTTCTACTGCCTTGGAGCCGGAATCAGAGAGGATGACTACCCTGTGATTGGGATACCTGCCTTGGAATTCTCTGAGTATAAGGTCAACGGTATCGTGGAATAGCAGCGGTTCTGCCACGAGACATTTCTCTCCTGCCGGTTTGAACCGTATAAAGCCCATCATCCTATAAACTTCATGATTTACCTCCCGACATAATGAATTAAGTCTTTTACTATTCACCGACGCCCCCTTCAGGCAATACTCAATACCCTTGTTGAAAGCATCCTCAACGGCCTTGAATATTACGGAGTATTTGTCCCTGGAGCTGTGCCGCAGGGCGTTGTATATAATGCTCATCAGCTCGTTGCCTCTGTAGGTATGGAGCCAATCGGTATTTCTGAAAAAAGTGCCCTTATATTGTTGTGCCAACTCGTACAGGTCATAGCTGTCGGTGCTGATCACAGCATCGCCGCTGAAAAACATCAGGTCATCGCTGCCTTCGGTAATGACAGTATCTCCTGTAAGCCTCGACAGCATGTAGGCTTTCAGGATGGATTGGGGATCGTCTGAGAACATTATCATAAGCTTACCTCCTTAAAAATACTAAGCTGTTCATATTCGTACCTTGGCGGTTTCAGCAGCCATCTGCTGCTGTCATAATTCTTCCCTGAAATAGTAATAAAGCTCTGACTTCGTTTCAAGCTGATCCCCAAGTTTTTTAACTCCATCGGACTTTTGATCCTATACTGGCGCCTTAGCTCTATTATCTTTCGGGCTGACTTTGGTCCAATGCCCGGTACCCTAAGCAGCTGTTCAAAGGAGGCTCTGTTGACCTCCACCGGGAACAGCTGTGGATTCCTGACAGCATACATCAGCTTTGGATCCAGCTCCTGGTCCAGGTTCCCCGTATCGTCGAAATAAAAGTCCTTGAATTTGAATTCATAAAACCTCATAAGGAAGTCAGACTGATAGAGCCTGTTTTCTCTCAGTCTTGGTGCAGGGGCTGCATTTTCCAGCGGGGTGCCGGATACGGGACTAAAGGCGCTGAAGTATGCTCTTTTGAGATTATAGGAGGTATACAACTCATTGACAGTAGTCATTATCTCACTATCGGACTCCTTTGCGGCACCTACTATAAACTGTGTAGTATGAGTGGTTCCAGGGGTCTGGCCTATGATATCGGATATTTTTCTAATGGGCAGCAGCAGGTCCTTCTCATAATCCTTGCTGCTGCAGAGTAGCTTGAGCCTCTCACTGTTAGGTGCCTCAAGGTTCAGGGATATCCTGTCGGCAAGCCGGGCAGCTTGTGTGATGTACTGCTCCGAAGTGCCCGGAAGTATTTTTAGATGTATGTAACCTCCGAAACGGTAGCGGAGTCGTATGATCTCCACAGTCTTCAGCATGTTTTCTATTGAATCCGCCATTCCGTGTCTTACTCCCGAGCTGAGAAAAAGGCCTTCTACATAATTCCTTTCGTACATATCTATAAACAACCGGGACAATTCCTCCGGGGCAAAGGAGACTCTCGGAACGTCCCGTTGAACTCTGTTGGGGCAATAGCTGCAGTCCTTCTCACACTCATTGGTCATCAGGACCTTAAGCATGGAAACACAACGACCATCGGGGGTAAAGGAGTGGCAGACCCCGGATGGAAGGGTATTGCCCATTGCCGCCTTTTGAACCTTGTGGCCCTGGGAGGCGCTGGAAGAACAAATATCATATTTGGCGGCTTCTCCGAGAACGGATAGCTTCTTGATGTCCATAGAATCATCTCCAAGTATTGGTTTTACATACAAAGCATAGCAGATTTTTACACAAAAAGCAAACATATGTTCGCATATTAAACAATATAAAAATTTCACAATCTCAATGAAAGGAGGAAGGATTTTTTTGGGTCGTGAAGAATAAAATAGACTATTCCAAATATATGTAATTTCATATCTATTAAATATGGGCAAAGGAGGGTAGTGCGTTCCTGTCACAAAATTTAAGGGGGTTGAACAGTAATGAAAAAAAGGTACTTCAGATCAATATCTCTAATGCTAGTAATGATAATGGTATTGTCAGTCAGCTTTGTATATGCTGAAGAAACCGGGATACCCACTAGGAACGACATAGCGGAACAGTACAAATGGAAGCTTGAGCACATTTATCCCACAGCCGCAGACTGGGAAAAAGACTATGCAATGGTTCAGAATGAGCTTTTTCCCAAGATAGCTGCATACAAGGGAAAGCTCAATAATCCTGCAACGGTGCTCGAATGCCTGAAGTTAAGTGATCAGATAGGCATAGTGGTTGACAAGATATATAACTATGCGTATATGAGCTCAGATCAGAATAATGCTGACAACGCAGCTGCCGAGCTAGCTTCAAGGGCAGAATCCCTGAACACTGCCTCTGCGGAAGCACAGGCCTTTATAGTTCCTGAGCTGCTGAAGATCCCTGAGGCAACATTGAAGGAATCATATATAAACAACAGCTCATTCCAGGATTACAGGTATTATTTCACCAAGCTGCTGAACCAGAAGGCTCATATACTTTCCGATGCTGAAGAAACACTTCTGGCGATGACCGGTGACATGGCGGCCTCCCCGGAGGATATATATGGTAATGTTACTACTGCGGATTTGGAAATCCCAATGATGAAGGATAAGGATGGCAATGAATTCAAGCTCACAAGAGGCAAATTCTCAGTGCTTTTGTCCGATAAGGACAGGGATCTCAGGAAAGAAGCCTTTGAAAAGCATTTTGCTACCTATGACAAGGTAAAGAATACACTGGCGGCAACACTCAGCGCAGAGGTAAACAAAAACATATTCAATGCCAAGGCAAGAAAGTACAACTCTGCACTTGAAGCTGCAGTAACAGGCAGCAACAATATACCTACATCCGTATATGACAATCTTGTGACATCGGTAAACAACAACCTGAGTTATCTGCACAAATACGTATCACTCAGAAAGAAAGTAATGAATGTGGATAAGATCCATTACTACGACATGTATACCAACCTGGTTGACAATTATGAGATGACTATAAAGTACGATGATGCAGTGAAAATGGTCAAGGAAGGGCTGAAGCCCATGGGGACCGACTATATGAACAATGTAGATAAGGCCTTTGCAGGCGGCTGGATAGATGTATACGAAACTGAGAATAAGACCACAGGCGGCTATTCCTGGGGCCCATATGCAACCCATCCATACATACTGCTTAACTACAATGATTCAATAGATGAGATGTTCACTGTTGCCCATGAAATGGGACATTCAATGCATACCCTGTATACAAATTCAAATCAGCAATACAGGAACTCGGCTTACCCAACCTTTACTGCAGAGACAGCATCTTCTACAAATGAGTTCCTCATGCTGGACTATATGATGAAGAAGGCAAAGACAAACCAGGAGAAGCTGTATCTCATAAACAACATGGTCGAGAATATAAGAGGCTCGGTCTATACTCAGATAATGTACGCTGAATTTGAGAAGACAATACATGAAAAGGTCGAAGCAGGAGAAGCACTTTCTGCCGACACAATGAATGAGATATGGGGAAACCTTATGACAAAGTACTATGGTACCGATTTTGAGGTGGATTCCCTTGTAAAGCTCTGGTGGGCAAGGATACCTCATTTCTACATGAACTTCTATGTATACAACTATGCTACAGGCATTGCAGCTGCATATCCGCTCAGCCAGGGCATATTGAAAGGCGAAAAGGGTGCAGTTGATAATTACATAGGCTTCCTCAAAGCAGGAGACTCCGACTATCCCGTAGAGATACTCAAGCGTGCAGGGGTCGACATGACCTCAACAGCACCGGTGGATGATCTGCTGAAGCTCTTTGACCAGCTGGTAGACCAGATGGAACTGATATTGATAGAAGAGGGAAAGATAAACCCAGGAACAGCAAAGTAGAATAAAACTGTAATAGGTTTCGCGTTGCGTGTGGATCAGCTCGTGCAACGACAAAAAAAGTAAGATCCTTCGTTTCACTCAGGATGACAAGTGAGCGTCATCCTGAGCGTAGCGAAGGATCTTTTGCCGCATTTTACTTTATTGCCTTTTCAATTTCCTCCAGCACAGCCTTGTGCTCCTCACTTCCAAATATCTCTGAAGCCTTCTCAAGACCGTAATCCATTGTATCTGTCAGCTTATACTTCAGCTTGACCCGGAGTACACGCATGACCGATTCATTAAGCCGCTCCTCAGATATTTCTCCGTTCTGAACGGCATTCCTTAGTGCCTCATATACTCTTGCACTGACTTCCTTTGTATGCCCTACAAGAAAAACATCAAGCCCTGCATTGAAGGAAGCCACTATTCCTTCCTCCAGGCTGGACTTTGCCTTGGTATAGCCGGACATCTCAATGTCGTCAGAAATGGCAATGCCCTTGAAACCAAGCTCCTTTCGCAGTATATCGGTGATAAACCGGCTGGACATTGTGGCAGGAAGGCCTGAGGGATCCAGCTCCGGAAATGCTATATGCCCCACCATAATGATTTCAGCCCCTGCAGCCACGGCTGCCTTGAAGGGCACCAGTTCACGGGTTTCCAGCAGTTCATAGTTCGTATTGATCACAGGCAGCTCCTTGTGTGAATCCGTTACCGTGTTGCCATGTCCCGGGAAGTGCTTCGGAACTGCTATCACGCCTTCGGAACGAAGCCCCTCCATGAATGCAAGTCCATGTGCCGTTACAATATCAGCACTGCTGCCGTAGGAACGCTTCACAAGCAGCTTGTTGCCACTGTCCGTTACTATATCCAGCACAGGAGCAAAATCTGTGTTTATTCCGGCTGCCCTTAACTCACTGCCTATGACCATTCCTGATTTGCGGGTCAGCTCGGTGTCTCCCGTATTTCCCAGCTTTATGGCTTCGGGAAAATGGGTGCCTCCCTCCGGAAGCCTTGAGACTGTGCCGCCCTCTTCATCTATGGAGATAAACAGGGGAATGGAAGTGGATTTTGAGTTATTCTCCTTTAGCCCGGCTACAAGTGTATAAAGAGAGTCAAAATCCTTATAATTCCTGCTGAAGAGGATAAAGCCGGATACCTTGTATTTGCTGAAATACTCCTGAAGGGAGTCTTCCCCGATATCCTGCTGGAAACCAACGATCAGCAGCTGGCCTATTTTTTCCTCCGGAGTCATTTTCTCAAGCAGCTCAAGGGCTTTTGTTTCCAACTCGTCCTTTTCCTCCTTTGGGGGTGCAGGAGCCTGGGTCGGCTCTATATCCTCCTGATCATTGTGCTGAGCAGGCGGCGTGGCACACCCAGTTGGCAGGCACAGGGACAGTATGAGCAATATAATGAATAAAAGTTTTCTCAGGATGATGACCTCCTCTAATTGGTTCATTCACTAGTATGTCCCAATTTTATTATGTATAGCCGTGGACCATATGTCAAGAAACGGTGTCGCATTATGACACATAAAAAGCTGGATGAAAGGCGCAGATCAAATTCTAAATACTGGTAAATTCATCATAATATATAAAAATGAATATGTGCACAAAAATGTGTACATAATAGTAACAGGAATGGGAGGTAAGATGTTCCATCCCTACTACATAGTATTATGGGGAGGTTAATTAAAATGGACTCAAGGAACTATAGTCTGGCGGATTTTTTTCATGTGGAGGGCGCTGACATCATGGGGAGGGCAAAGGCCTTCGGGGAGTTCAGGAAAGACTTCGAAGACCGCAGGCACCTGCAGTACAGAAGAGTATCAACAGACGGCTCCGGACCGGTAATGAAGGTACAGGATCACTACACAGGAAGGCTGAGGGAAATGGTTTATCTGGCTTCCAATGACTATCTCAACCTGACCAAGCACCCCAGAACCATAGCTGCGGGTATGGATGCACTGGCAAAGTACGGATCAGGCGCGGGAAGTGTGCCTCTGCTTGGAGGTACTCTGGACCTACATGTAGAGCTGGAAAAGAAGCTTGCACGGTTTAAAGGCTGCGAAGCTTCCATAATCTATACCTCGGGTTTCGGCTCCAACTGCGGGTCACTGCTTACCCTGCTGCAGGAGAAGGATATAGCGATACTTGATATGCTGGTACATGCCAGCATAATAGACGGGTGCAAGGCAACAAACACCAAGTTTTTCAGGCACAACGACATGGCTTCCCTTGAAAAGACCTTGGAAAGGGTAAAGGATAAGTATGATACCAAGCTGGTAGTAGTAGACGGAGTATACTCAATGGATGGCGACATAGCTCCGCTGGACAGGATAGTCCAGCTGGCAAAGGCATACGGTGCATATGTGATGGTGGACGAAGCACATGCCACCGGTGTTATAGGCAGCACTGGGAGAGGAACGCCGCAGCATCATAACATTGAGGGAAAGGTGGATATTGTGGCAGGTACTCTGTCGAAGGCACTT